>CAZZZK010000317.1:0-2976 GCA_964658555.1 Vulcanimicrobiota bacterium
TTCCGATCGTGTTCGGCTGCGTGTTGCTCGCGACGATCGCGTCGCTCCCGTTCGTGCTCCATGCGGCCGCGCGGCCGTGGCTCGATCTCGGGCCGTTGCGGGCGCGCTGATGGCCGACGAGAAGTCGTTCGCGGCGACGCACGGCCGAATCGCGCGCGCGAAACGCGAAGGCGACGTCGCGCGCTCGCACGATCTCTGCATCGTCGCGTCGCTCGCGGCCGGAAGTGCGACGACGTTCGCGGTGCTCCCGTGGCTCGGCGCGGCGGCGCGCGCGGCGCTCGCCGGGGCGGCGCGTCCGAGCGGCTGGTCGTCGCTGCCGTATCTCGCGACGGCGGCGTGCGCCCTCGCCGTCGTCGTCGCGTCACTCGGCGGCGCGCTCGCCGCGAACTATCTGCAGACCGGCGCTTTCACCGTCAAGATGCCCGCTCCGACGCTCGCGAAGCTGAATCCCGGGCCGGGTCTGAAGCGGATGTTCGGCCGCGACGCGGCGATCGGCGGCGCGAAGGCGGCGGTCGTCTCGGCCGCGGTCGCGCTCGCCGTGGCTCCGACCGTTCGCGACGGCTTCGTCGCGAGCACGGCCGGCGGGACGACGCCCGCGGCGCTCGCCGCGCTCGTGGAGCGTTCGCTCGCGGCATCGCTCGCGGCCGCACTCGGGCTCGCGAGCGTCTTCGCGGCGGGCGACGTGCTTCTCGAACGCGCGAAGTGGCTCCGCCGCTTGCGAATGAGCTTCGACGACGTCAAGCGCGATCACAAGCAGAGCGAGGGCGATCCGCTCGTGCGCGGGCGCCGCCGGCAGCAGCATCGCGCGCTCGTGCGCGGATCGATCCAGCGCGTGCGCGAGGCCGCGGTCGTCATCGTCAATCCAACGCACGTCGCGATCGCGCTCGACTACCGTCCGCCCGAGGTCGCGGTGCCGCGCGTCATCGTTCGGGCGATCGACGACGGCGCGCGCGAGGTGAAGCGGATCGCGCGAGAAGCGAACGTGCCGATCGTCGAACACGCCGCTCTCGCGCGGACGCTGCTCGCGACGGTCGACATCGGCGATGCGATCCCGCCCGATACCTACGGTGCGGTCGCCGCGATCGTCGCGTCGCTCGCTCTCGCCGCGCGCGAGCCGGTCCGCTCGTGAACGCGAAGTACTCGACCTACGGTTTCGCCGCGATCGTACTCTCGATCGTCGGGATCCTCGTGGTGCCCTTGCCTCCCGCGATTCTGGACGCGCTACTCGCGTTCAACATCCTCGGCTCCGGCATCGTCCTGCTGCTCGCGATCACGAACGGCGATCCGCTCGAGTTCGCCGCCTTCGCACCGGCGCTGCTGATCGCGACGCTCTTCCGTCTCGCGCTCGACGTCTCGGCGACGCGGCTCATCCTGACGCAGGGTCACGTCGACGGCGGCGTCGGCTCGATCATTCCGGCATTCGGCCAGCTCGTCGTCGGCGGCAATCTCGTGGTCGGCTTGATCGTCTTCATCATCCTCGTGACGATCCAATTCATCGTCATCGCATCGGGTGCGGGACGCGTCGCCGAAGTCGCGGCGCGCTTTACGCTCGACGCGATGCCCGGGAAGCAGATGGCGATCGATGCCGAGCTGCATGCGGGGCAGCTCGATGCCGAGGGTGCGCGACGGAAGCGTGCGATCGTGCAGCGCGAGGCGGACTTCTACGGGGCGATGGACGGCGCCGGGAAGTTCGTGAAGGGCGACGCGATCGCCGCGCTCGTCATCGTGATCCTCAACCTCGTCGGCGGGGTCGTCGTCGGTATCGCGTATCACGGCATGAACGCGCTCGAAGCGCTGAACACGTTCGCGATCCTCTCGATCGGCAACGCGCTCGTCACGACGCTCCCCGCCTTCTTGCTCTCGACGTCGATGGGCCTCATGGTCACGCGCGCTTCGGGCGGCGGTTCGCTCGGCGCCGACCTCGCGGCGCAGATTCTGGAGCGCCCCGAGGTGTTGCGAGCCGCGGGCATCTTCGCGCTCGCGCTCGGGCTCGTACCGGCGCTCCCGCATTTGCTCTTCCTCGCGCTCGGCGGCGGGCTTTTCGCGCTCGCGCAGGCCGCGAGCGGGCGACGCCGAGCGCGGGCGGCGGCGACGCGCGCCGGTCACGAAGCCGCGCGACGCGCCGCCGTCCGGAGGCCGGAGATGGCCCTCGCGCTCGTCGGCATCGACGCGCTTTCGATCGACGTCGGGCTCGATCTCGGGGCGCTCCTCATGCCGCCGCACGGCGAAGCGCTGCTCGACCGGATCGGCGAAGTGCGGCGTGCGCTCGCGAGCGATATCGGGATCGTCCTGCCCGGGGTGCGCCTGCGCGACGACCTCTCGCGCGATCCGGGGACCTACGCGATTCGCGTGCGCGATGCGGTCGCGGGCGAAGGCCGCTTACGGCTCGACGCCGTTCTCGCCGTCGCCGAAGAGGCGGTGCTCCGGGAGCTCGGCGGCGAGGCGGTCCGCGAGCCCGTCTACGGCATGGCCGCGACGTGGATCGCCCCGGACCGCCGGGAAGCCGCGACGGCGGCCGGGGCGCTCGTGTTCGATCCGATCTCGGTCGTCGGATCGCACCTCGCGGAGGTCGCGCGAACGCACGCGAGCGCGCTCCTCGGCCGCCAGGAACTGCACACGCTGCTCGAACATCTGCGGGCGTCGGTCCCGTCGCTCGTCAAAGAGATCGGCACGGAAGCGGTACCGCTCGTCAGCGTACAACGCGTCTTCGAGGCCCTGCTTCGCGAGCGCGTCTGGCCGCGGGATCCGGTCGCGACGCTCGAAGCGCTCGTCGTCGCGGCCCCGCACGCGCGAGACGTCCGCGATCTCATCGAGAGCGTGCGGAGAACGGTCGTTCCCGGATCGATCCGTCGCCGCGGCGCGAACGTGCTCGAGCCGCTCATCCTCGAACCGGATTTCGAGACCGAACTGCAGGCGTGGCTCATCGAGGGCACGCTCGCGCCGCACCCCGAGACCGCGGCGTACGTTCGTTCCGCG
>CAZZZK010000318.1:0-2959 GCA_964658555.1 Vulcanimicrobiota bacterium
GCGTCCTCGAGATGGCCCGGTTTCGAGGCGCCGATGATCGGCGCCGTGACGCCCGGGCGGCCGAGCACCCACGCGAGCGCGATCCGCGCGGGCGGGACGCCGCGCGCGGCGGCGATCTTCGCGACGCTCGCGACGACGGCGTCGTCGGCGTCGCGCGTGTACATCCCGTTGCCGAAGTCGTCCGTCGCCGAACGCGTCGTCTTCGTCGTGCGATTACCGGCGAGGACCCCGCGCGCGAGCGGGCTCCACGGGATGAGGCCGACCCGCTCGTCGAGGCACAGCGGGATCATCTCCCGTTCCTCTTCGCGATAGAGCAGGTTGTAGTGGTTCTGCATCGTGACGAAACGCGCGAGATCGTGCTCGCGCGCGTACGTCAGCATCTTCGCCATCTGCCAGGCGTACATGCTCGATGCGCCGACGTGCAGCGCCTTCCCCGCGCGAACGACGGCGTCGAGCGCCTCGAGCGTCTCCTCGATCGGCGTCGCCTCGTCGAACCGGTGTATCTGGTAGAGATCGACGTAGTCGGTGCCGAGGCGCCGGAGACTCGCGTCGATCGCGTGACGGATGTGCTTCGCCGAAAGCCCGCGTTCGTTCGGGCTGTCGCCCATCGCGCCGTGGACCTTCGTCGCGATCACGACGCGCTCGCGGCCGGGGCCGAAATCGTGCAGAGCTCGTCCGAGAATCTCCTCGCTCGCGCCGAGCGAATAGACGTCGGCCGTATCGAAGAACGTGATACCAAGCTCCAACGCTTTTCGGATGAACGGCCGGCTCTCGTCCTCTTCGAGCACCCACTCGCGCCACGTTTTAACGCCGTAGGTCATGCATCCGAGCGCGATTCGCGAGACGACGATGCCGGTGCGGCCGAGATTCGTATATTTCACGCGTGACTCGTTCCCACGATGCGGGCCGCCGGCGCGGGGGCGTCCCGTCGGATCGGGGAACGAGCGAGATACTCGTTCGCGCATACGTTCGGCGAGCCGGGGCAGAGAAGGCCTCGCACGATGAATCTGTTCCATACTACGACGTTCGAAGCGGCGCGGGAGATCGACCGGTACGGCTTTCGGGAGCTGCAGCGGCCCGGCTCTTCAGGCGGCGTCTTCTTTGCGGATCGGCCGCTCGGGCGCGCCGATATCGGTCCGCTCGCCGCGGTCATCTTCAAGATCTCGCTGCCGTCCGGGGAGCTCGAACGCTTTTCCGCACGCTCCGTCGAGAACGAGCACGAGCCGGCGTATCGCGAATATCTGATCCCGGTCGACCTCGCCAACAGCGCGGCGCGGGGACGTCTCGCGGTCGCGGATCGGCTCGCCGCCTTCGAGCCGAACGAGCCGGAGGTCGACGGACATACGGGCGACGCGTCGCGTTCGGACGGAGCGGCCGGCTCCGAACGGTGACGCCCGCGCGCTACCGGCGCGGCACGAAGTAGAACACCGCGTCGCGGTAGTCCGTGTAGATGGTAAAGCGGCTGAGGAAATCGGCGCCGAGGAGCCCGTCGATCGCTCCGCCGTACGCGGTTCCGAGCACCCGGTAGGCGCCGACGTCGCGGTACGTCGCGTTCGCGAACCGCACGCGCGCCAGCCGGTAATCGTCGACGTCGAACCGGCCGCCGACGCCGCTCATCGCCGTTCTCCCGAGCCTCGCCGCATTCGGGCTCGCGAGCGCTTCGGGGTGGCGGCGCGCGAAATAGTCGAAGACGACGACGGACCCGCTCGCCGCCGTATCGACGCCGAAGCGCTCGCCGAGCGAATCGCCGAGCGTGGCGTCGGCGAGCGGCACGCCGAGACCGAGGCGCACGGGGACGCGGACCGCGTCCGGCTCGGCCGGTGCCGCGAACGCGGCACGGTCGATCGCGGTCACGCCGCCGCCGGCGTAGTCGAGCCGAAGCGCGATGCCGGCGAAGAAGTCGTAGCCGAGGAGGCCGACCGATCGGAAGCGGCCGGGCGATTGGAAGGCCACGTGCGGCAGCGTCGTGACGGCGACGTCGCGCATGACGAGGCCGCCGATCCGCATCTCGGGGACGATCGCGCGGCCCGTCGCCGCCCGTCCGGCGTTCTCGGCGTTCGCCCCGCCCGCGTAGACGGCGAGGCCGAGCCCGCGAACGACGTCCTCGTCGAGCGTGATCCCGGCCGAGGCTCCCGTATCGAGCGTGAGATCGAGACCGCGCGTTCCGACCGTCGTGCGGACGAGAAACTTGCGGTCTTCGAGACGGACGGGGAGCGCGACGGTCGCGGCGCCGCTCGCGAACGCGACGAGCGGGCGGCTCGGCGGGATCGCGAGTTCCCCGCTCGCGACGGGGCGCGGATCGATCGCGACGATCCGTTCGTCGCTCTCGTCCGCGGCGATGCCGTCGCTGCGGTGGCGGTGCCACGCCGTCGTCGTGCCGGCCGTCGTGCGGAAGTCGTCGTACGTCGTCGTCGTCACCGTCGCCGCCGTGACGAGCTCCCGGCGGTAGATCAGATACGTTTTCGGATCGACGTACGCGCGCGAGCCGTAGCCCGCGCCGTCGAGCACGGCGACCACGTATCCCGAGAGCGGCGCGGCGGCGCAGGCGATGGTCGACGCGGTCGGATCGCCCGTCGCGCGGCCGGGATCGGCCGTCTCGAGGATCGTCTGGCCGTTCTCGTCGCGGTGCCACGCGGTTCCGTGTGCGGAGCCGCGAGCCGTCTGGAACGGCCCGACGGTCGTCGTCTCGAGGAAATCGTCGCCGTCGCGTACCGTCACGCGCCGGCCGCTGCGGCCGTTCGCCGTGAAGTCGAGCGTCGTCGTGCCGAGGCACACGTAGCCCATCGGCTTGATCTGACGGAAGCCCGCGTTGCAGCCCTTGCCGGTGATGGGCTTCGGGTCCATCTCGACGATCGCGCCGGCGCGCAGCTGACCGAGACGAGGCGAGCTGACGTCGGGCTGCGAGAGCACCGGCGTCTCGACCGCGATGGCCGCGATGCGCGGCACGTTCTCGGACACG
>CAZZZK010000319.1:0-2945 GCA_964658555.1 Vulcanimicrobiota bacterium
GGCGCGAAGCGACTCGCCGAAAGCGCGACCATGAACGCTCGCGACACGTCGTCCGTGCAGTAGCCCTCGGCGCGATTGGGCACGTCGAAGATCGCGTGCTGCGCGATCCCGACGTCGTCGCTCATCGCGATGAGATGGTCGAGCGGCGGCGGCGACGGCGACACGATTACGCCGGCCGCTCGAGCGAGGCGCCCGGATGTAGCGCGGCGATCGTCTCGTCGAAGACGCGGCCGTACGCGCGCGCGACGTGCGACCACGTCATCTGCCGGCCGAACCGGTAGGCGCGGCGTTCGGTCGCGCGGCGCAACCACGGATCGTCGAGCAGCCGCACGAGCGCTTCCGCGAGCGCCGGCGCGTCGCGAAACGGCGCGAGCACGCCCCGCCCGCTCGCGAGCAATTCTTCGGCGTAGAGATACGGCGTCGAGACGACGGCCTTCCCGAGCCCGACCGCGTACGCGAGCGTTCCGCTCACGATCTGCACCGGATTGAGATACGGCGTCATGTAGATATCGCTCGCACCGAGGTACTGGAGCAGCTCCGCGAACGAGAGGTAGCGATCGACGAGCAGCACGTTGCGTTCGAGGCCGAGCGACGCGATGCGCGCCGTCAATTCGTTGCGATACGATTCGCCTTCCGCGCGACGGACGTTGGGATGCGTCTGTCCGAGGATCAGATAGAGCGCGCTCGGGTGCCGGTCGGCGACCGTGCGCATCGCATCGATGCCGTACTCGAGACCCTTCCCGCGGCTGATGAGTCCGAACGTCGAGATCACGAGCCGGTCGGCGATCCCGAGCGCGGCTTTCGATTCCGCAGACGATCGGAACGGGACGTCCGGAACGCCGTGATGGATCACGTGCACCTTGGCCGGATCGACGCCGTACGTCTCGGCGAGAATGTCCTTTCCCGTCTGCGAGAGCACGACGACCGCCGACGCGCGGCGGCAGATCTCGCGCGCGAGCTCGCGATGGGCCTGCGTCGGGACGGGCAGGACGGTGTGCAGCGAGACGACGATCGGTTTCTCGACGGCCGTGAGCAGATCGAGAAACCACGAGCCCTCTTCGCCGCCGAAGAGTCCGTACTCGTGCTGCACCGCGAGCAGCTCGGCCGAGTGCGCGTCGACGACGCGCGCGATCTCGCGGTACGACGCGCGATCGTCCTGCCGCAGCTGCGCGATCACGCGAGCCGGATAGTCACGCGGCTGCGCGCCCGGCTCCTCGATCGCGACGACCTCGCTCTTCGTCGAAAAGACCGCGTCGAAGTTTTCGATGACGTCGTTCGTGAAGGTCGCGATGCCGCATTCGCGCGGGGGAAACGATCCGAGAAACAGCGCTCGCGGAGGAGACGTGCGGACGGTAAGCGGTTCGCGACGAATCATCTTCACCTCGGACTTTCCTCAGGGAAGTACCCGAGGCGCCGTCCGCTAAAACTACGCTTCCTCGCTCTTCATGCGCGCGCTCAGTAGATCATCGCGGGCGGAGATTCGGAATCGCCCGCGTTTTCCGCACGGACGCGAGCGTCGGGCGAGAGCACGACGCCCGGGCCGACCTCGGCATTACGGCCGATGACGGCGCCTTCGGTAACGACCGCGTCGTGATCGATCCGCACGCCGTCCGCGATGATCGCGAACGAGACCCGGACGTTGCGGCCGATCGAGACGTCGTTCCAGAGGACGGAGTTGCGAATCTGCGCCCCGGCGTCGACGCGCGCGCCCGATCCCAGGATCGCGTGCGGCCCGACGACGGCGCTCGGATCGATCGCGGCATCGCGCCCGATGTACGCGGGCGGCCGGACGTTGGGCGGCGCCTCGGGATCCCCGAGGAGGTAGAAGCGTCCCGTCTCGGGCGCGAGGCCGGGCGGCAACGGCAGCCGGCCGTCGAGGATGTCGACGTGGGCCTGCAGATACTGAACGGGTCGGCCGACGTCGAGCCAGTAGTCTTCGGTCGCGTACGAGTAGAGCGCTTTCCCGCTCGCGATGAGCGCGGGGAACGTCTCCCGTTCGATCGAGACGGGCCGTCCCGCCGGGATCGCGTCCAAGACCGACGCGTCGAGCAAGTACGTTCCCGCGTTGATCTCGTCCGTCGGCGCGTCTTCACGAGGCGGCTTCTCGATGAAGCCCGTCACCATCTTACGGCCGTCGCTGACGACGCATCCGAACGCCGAGGGGTCTTCGACGCGGATCGTGTGGAGCACGCCGACCCCGCCGCGCTCGTCGTGCAGCGCGGTCATCGCGCGCAGATCGAGGCTCGTGAGCACGTCGCCGTTGAAGACGAAAAAGCGCTCCTGGAGATGGGCCGCCACGTTCCGCAGGGCACCCGCCGTTCCGAGCGGTTCGTCTTCGACGACGTAGCGGATGCGCAGCCCGAGGCGCGAGCCGTCTCCGAAATGTTCTTCGATCGCCTTGGGCAGGTAGCCCGAAGCAAGGATCACGTCGTCGACGCCCGCGTCGCGCAGACGGACGATATTGCGTTCCAAAAACGGCACGCCGAATAGGGGAACCATGGGCTTGGGCGTGTCGTACGTGAGAGGACGCAGCCGCGTCCCCTCTCCGCCGACAAGGATCACAGCTTGCAACGTCGGTCCTCGCTTCGGTGCGGCGGATTCGCGCCCACCCTGGCGCCCGGCCTGCTTCCCGCAGTTGCAATCGGTGGTATAGTTTGTTCTTGCGACGCACGGTGATGCGAAAAGGAGCGCGGTTGCGCGCGGCTAATTCGCGTGGGTCGCCCGGTCAGGAACGGTCCCGGATCGTCTAACGGTAGGACAGCAGACTCTGACTCTGCTTATCGTGGTTCGAATCCACGTCCCCCAGCCAGTGGACTGATTATGTTGACATTGTCGGCAGGCACCAACGCCTGACGGGGTAATACCCCGTTTGGCTACCCCACAGGTGCCTCCATGCTGGTCCGACAAGGTTCGCAGTAGCACTTCCGACGCGTTGTCCCGGCACG
>CAZZZK010000320.1:0-2928 GCA_964658555.1 Vulcanimicrobiota bacterium
AACCTTTGCATCCCGCGCGGCGTTTGTGACCGGGAAGTGGCATTGACGACGAAACGTTCCATCGCGGCGCTCGCGGGCGCGCTCCTGTCGGCCGCCGTCGCGGCGCCGGGCGTCGCGGACGCGCCGCCCGCGGCCGCCGAATCGACGGGTGCCCCGCTCGGGCCGGGGAACGACGCCGTCTTCAAGCGTTTGGTCGCGCTCAACGCGGCGCTGCGATCCTACACCGCGACGGTCGCGGTCGCGGGCCAGCTCAAGTCGCTGCTCCCGCTCTCCTACGCGACGAACGGGACCGTCTACTACAAACAGCCCGACCGCCAGGCCGTCGTGTTCGACTCGACCCCGCCGTTCGCGTCGAGTTTCAAGAAGCTCGTCATCCCGGCGGAACCGCCCGCGACGTGGCAGGCGACGAACGACGTCCGCGTCGTCGGCGATACGGCCGGCACGACGACGTTTCGCCTGACGCCGAAGAAACGCGGCCGCGTCGATCACCTCGACGTCAAGGTCGACGACGCGACCGCGACGCCGCGCGATTACACGTGGACGTACACGGACGGCGGCTTCGCGACGTTCGAACAGACGTACCAGCAGATCGACGGAAACTATCTCGTCGCCAAACAATCGGGCAGCGTGCAGACGCCGAATCTGCGCGTCGACGCGACCACGAGCTTCTCGAATTACAAGCTCAACGTCTCCGTCGACGACGCCGTCTTCGCCGATAAATGATCGCTCCCGAACGCACGCCGACGATCGACCTGATCGGCGCGGTACGGGGCGCTCCGCTCGCCGACGCCTTCCGTCGGCCGATCGACTATCTGCGGATCTCGGTGACCGATCGCTGCAATCTGCGGTGCACGTACTGCATGCCCGAAGCGGGATTGCCGTGGATCGCGAAGTCGGAGATCCTGAGCTTCGAGGAGATCGCCGCGATCGTCCGCGCCGCGGCCTCGGCCGGCGTGCGCAGCGTTCGGCTCACGGGCGGCGAGCCGCTCGTGCGGCGCGACCTGCCCGAGCTCGTGCGCCTGCTCGCCGCGATCCCCGGGATCGACGATATCGCGCTCTCGACGAACGGGATCTTCCTCGCCGAGCAGATCGACGCGCTCGCCCGCGCGGGGCTGCGCCGCGTGAACGTCTCGCTCGATACGCTGCGGCCCGACCGCTTCGAAGCGATCGCGCGGCGCCCGGGCCTCGAGCGCGTGCTCGCGGGGATCGACGCGGCGCTCGATGCGGGCCTCGCGCCGATCAAACTCAATTGCGTCGTGATGCGCGGCCGCAACGACGACGAACTCGCCGCCTTCGCCGCCCTCGCGTACGATCGCGCGATCTACGTCCGCTTCATCGAGGTCATGCCCGTCGTGGAGAATGCGGCGCTGCAGCGCGATGCGTACGTCTCGTCGCACGAGTTGCTCGCGCGGCTCGGCGAGATCGAGCGTCTCGAACCCGTCGCCGGGCCCGGCGGCAACGGCCCGGCGCGCTACTTCGCGGCGGCGGGCGCGAAGGGAGCTCTCGGCGTGATAAGCCCGCTCTCCCACGACTATTGCGATACGTGCAATCGCGTCCGGCTCACGGCCGACGGCCGTCTGCGGCTGTGTCTGTTCGGCGAGAACGAGATCGATCTGCGCGGCCCCGTTCGCGCGGGCGCGACGCTCGACGAACTCGCCGACCTCTTTCGCGGCGGCATGCTGATCAAACCCGAACGCCATCACCTGCGGCTCGGCGAAGCCGGCAGCCGCATGCGGGCCTTCAGCGAGATCGGCGGCTAGCGAGCCGCTACGACTCCTCCTCGGCGGCGTGCTCCTCGTGCATCTCCTGCTCGAACGGACTCGGGTCGTTCCCTCGGGCGCGCAGCAGCGCGATCGAACCGACGAAGATGATGACGACGCCCGTGAGCACGCCGAGTTCGGCGAGATTCGAACTGAGGCCGGAACCGTGCGTCCCCTCGGCCTCGCCGACCGTGATGACGAGCATCCGCCGGATGACGCCGATGAGGCCGACGATCAAGAACGGCTCCGCGAGCAAGACCGCGCCGCGCAGCGAAAGGATCACCGTGTAGGCGAGTTCGACGAGCATCAGCACGAGCAGCACGACGTCCAGAAACGCCGAGCCGTACGTGGCGGGCTTCTCCGGCCCCGCGAACATGTGCACGAGGACGGAGACGCTCTGCGCGAGGAGCGCGAGCGCCGCGACGAAGAGCAGCAGCCCGATCGAGAAGAAGACGATCCGCTCGGCCCAGACGAGGACGGCGACGGCGTAGCGTACGAACGGCTTGAGCGCCGGTGGCTGCTTCTCTTTGGCCATCGCCCGGGCACGTTTGCCCCGCCGTGTGCGCGACCTGCTCGCGCGGCGGGACGCGCGCCGCGCACGGCCGAATATGCTCGCCGTCGCTATGAGAACGTTGTCATCGAATCGTATCCTCGGATCGCTCGCGTCGATCGCGTGCGCCGTTCTGCTCGTCTCGGGCTGTTCGAAGGGCGATGCGACGGGCGGTCCGTCGGCCGCGGCGGATGCGTCGCAGAAGACGCCCGCGGGCCCGATCACCGATAGCGCGGATTCCGGCCTCAAGCCCGTCGCCGGCGCCAAGGTCGCGATGGGCGATCCCAAACACGGCGGCGCGATCTTCGGCCAGAACTGCTCGAGCTGCCACGGCCAGGCGGGTGCGGGCGGCGGGATCGGCCCCGTCCTCAAGGGCGAGTCGAAGCGCAAGAATTACGATCAGGCGATCGTCTGGATCAAGAATCCGCAGCTGCCGATGCCGAAGCTCTACCCGTCGCCGCTCTCGGAGAGCGACGTTCAGGACGTCGCGGCGTACGTCGAAACGCTCTGACCGTCCTCGCCGGCACGTGACGTGCAGGGCCGGCCTCTAGGCGAGTCCCGCAGCCTCCTCGTCTTCGGGCGAGATCTGCGGCTCGACGACCACGCGGGTCTCGCGGC
>CAZZZK010000321.1:0-2917 GCA_964658555.1 Vulcanimicrobiota bacterium
TGCTCGCCTCGAAAACCGTCGGGAAGCGTGCCGGAAATCGCTCGCCGACGGCCGCGCGGGCGTCGAGATAGGCGCGCGTCCCGAGCCGCCGCGCCTCGAAGACGGCGCGCGCGACGACGTCGCGCGGCTCGTGCTCGAGCGGCTTGGCCGCGCCGCCGCCGAGCGGTTCGCCCCGTTCGTCGACGAGCCGCGCACCCTCGCCGCGAAGGGCTTCCGTAACGAGCGGGAGCGGGTCGCTCGGAACGTCGAGCGCCGTCGGGTGGAACTGCACGAATTCGAGATCGGCGAGCCGCGCGCCGGCGCGTGCGGCGATCGCGATCCCCGAACCCCGCGACGCGGTCGGATTCGTCGTGTAGCGATAGAGGCCGCCGAGCCCGCCCGTCGCGAGGACGACGACGGGAGCCGAGAGCGTCCGCCGCTCGCCGTCGCGCCGGATCGTGAGCCCGGCGACGTGCCTGGTCCGCGGATCGAGGACGACGTCGATCGCGCGGGCGCGTTCGACGCGTACGATCTCCGGTGCGTCGAGCACCGCCTGCGTCACCGCCCGCACGAGTTCGGCGCCCGTCGCGTCGCCGCCGGCGCGGACGATGCGGCGCCGGGAGTGCGCGGATTCCCGCCCGAGCGCGTAGTGCTCCGAACCGTCGAGATCGAATCGGACGCCGAGGTTCGCGATGCGGTCGATCGCGGCCGGACCGTCGAAGGCGAGGCGCGCGGCGACGCGGCGTTCGACGATCCCGGCCCCCGCGGCCACCGTATCGGCCGCGTGCAGCGACGGCGAATCGTCGTCGCCGACGGCTGCGGCGATCCCGCCCTGCGCCCACGCCGACGACGTCGCCTCGCCGAGCATGCCGTACGAAACGAGCGCGACGCGCAGGGGCCGCAGCTCGAGCGCCGTCAGCATCCCGGCGAGGCCGCCTCCGACGACGACGGCATCGAAGCGGTCCGTCACCGGACGTCCCGCTTCGTCGCCGTCATGCGCTCGACGGCGCGGCGCGCGCGATCCGCGATCTCCGGTGCGATCTCGATCTGCGGGCCGCCGGTCTCGAGCGCGCGCAGGATCTTCGGCAGCGTGATCCGCCGCATGTGCGGACACAGATTGCACGGCTGCGTGAATTCGATCTCCGGAAACGCGTCGACGAGATTCCCCGCCATCGAGCATTCCGTGATCATCGCGACGCGCGCGGGCATCGTCTCGCTGATGTAGCCGAGCATCGCCGTCGTCGAGCCCACGAAGTCGGCCGCGGCGAGCACGTCCTGCGGGCATTCGGGGTGGGCGAGCACGACCACTCCGGCGTGCATCTCCCGCAGATCGGCGATCTCGCGCGCGGTGAACTTCTCGTGCACCATGCAGCTGCCGTTCCACGTGACGATCTCGACGCGCGTGTGCGCCGCGACGTACGCACCGAGATACCGGTCCGGGAGGAAGATCACTTTGGGAACGCCGAGCGATTCGACGACGGCGACCGCGTTCGCCGACGTGCAGCAGACGTCGCTCTCGGCCTTCACCGCGGCCGTCGTGTTGACGTACGTTACGACGGGAACCCCCGGATGCCGCGCGCGCAGCCGCTTGACGTCGTCGGCGGTGATCCCGCTCGCGAGCGAGCAGCCCGCTTGGAGATCGGGCAGCAAGACGGTCTTCCCCGGGTTGAGCAGCTTCGCCGTCTCCGCCATGAAGTGCACGCCCGCCATCAGGATCTCGTCGGCGCCCGTCGCCGCGGCGGCCTGCGCGAGCGCGAGCGAATCGCCGATCACGTCGGCGACGCAGCGATAGATCTCGGGCGTCTGATAGTGATGCGCGAGAATGACCGCGTGCCGCTCGGCCTTGAGCTCGTTGATGCGCGCGACGTACGGCGCGAAGAGTTCCCATTCGGCTCGCGGCACCACGCGCTCGACGCGCGAGTACAGGTGTTCCGTCGCACGAGCGACCTCGGGCGTGTACGGGAGTTCGAAGCGTTCGGGCGCGGTCGCGATCATCGTACACGCTTCGACGACGGCGTCGTCGGGAACGGTTGCATCGATCGTGCGCCGGGCGACCGATTACGTTCTTGAAACGATCGTTTCACGAACCTTATCGCTGAATTTTTCGGCGGCGTGCGATGCCGTCGCGCGTGAGAACTCTTGAAAATCACTTTTGCACGAGCGCCGCCGTCGACGGGCGGTACGCATGCGCGCGGCGGAGCGTACGACGTTCTCGAAGATACATTCCTTAAGTTTTCGTGACGATGCCGACCGCGACGGATACGCGAGCGAGGTCGCGCCGCGCCGCGAAGATCCCGCGCACGGCCGCGATCGCGGAGAGCAGCGCGAGGAGCGCGAACGCGCCGAACACGAGGAACCACGGGCTCGGGCCGCCGGGCCGCACGCACGCACCGACGGTCAGCAGGCCGAGCAGAAACGCGAAGAGCGCGCTGCCGAGTGCGACGAATCCGAGCCGCGCGCATTCCGAGAGCACGGCGAGTCGCGCGCGGCGGGGCGCTTCGCGCACGATGTGATCGACGTACCGCCTGCGATACGCGAAGTATTTATCGAGAAAATGATCACGAAAAGCTGACACTTTCTCGCCATTTCGCGCCGGGAACGCCGCTTCCGTTCGCCGTAGATGGACCGTTGTGAATTCCGTCGGGTATTACCGCTACGCGTCGATAGCCGGCGACGAGATCGCTTTCGTTTGCGAAGACGACGTGTGGACGGTCCCGCGGAGCGGCGGCACGGCGCGTCGCCTGACGATCGGAGCCGGCGAGATCACGACGCCGCGACTCTCGCCCGACGGTTCGCGCATCGCCTTCGTCGCACGCGAGGAAGGCCAACCGGACGTCTACTGCATGCCGGCGGGCGGCGGCGCGATGACGCGCCTCACCTATCTCGGCAGCGACGCGTGCCTGGTCTCCGGATGGTCGCCGAGCGGGAACGAGATCTA
>CAZZZK010000322.1:0-1792 GCA_964658555.1 Vulcanimicrobiota bacterium
GGCGCGCGCGCCGCCGCGTCGCTGCCGATCGACACGAATTCGGCGGAGAGCACCGTCGCGACGTCGTCCTCGGACATATCGAAGAAGATCGCTTCGACGGCGAGCTCTTCCTCGCGCAGGAGCCGCAATGCGGCGCGCGCGGGCGAGAGGCGCCACATGCGGGCGATCGCATCGAGCCGCATCCCGGCGAGCTCCGCATTACGGCCCGTGCCGGATTGCGCGATCGCGATCGCGTGCCAATCCGCGTCGTCGCGATCGAGTTTGAGGCGTAGCGCGAGCGCGGTTTCCTGGAGCGGATCGTCGAGCCGCGCGAGCGTCGCGGCCGGTCCGCCGAGCAGCGCGTCTTCGGGCAGGATCGTCGACAGATCGGTGCACAGCGCGACGTAGGGATAGACGTCCGCGGCGACCGATTCGCCGCGCCCGCGCGCCGCGGCGATGCGGTCGAGCGAGCGGTGGACTTTCCCCCAGTTCTTCTTGCCCGCGGCCTTGTGATGCGAGAGCTGCACGGCGCACTCCGACGCGCGGCCGATCGCGATCGCTTCGTCGACGGCGTCGAGCAGGTCGTCGCCTTCGCTGCGCAGATGGCTGACGTAGCGCGCGCCGCCGGCGTCGCGGCGGCCGAGCTGGTCAACGAGCTGACTCCGCGCGCGGCGCGCGCGCAGGCGGCCAGTTCGTCCGTATCGGCGAAACGCGACGGCACGTAGATGAGCCCGCTCGAAACGCCGAGCGCGCCCTGTTCGACCGCGGCGCGTACGAGATCGCATTCGGCGTGGAGTTCGCTCGCCTCGAGCCGCCCTTCGAGATCGCCGTGAATCGCGCGACGCGTCGTGCCGAGACCGACGAGCGTCGCGACGTTGAGCGCGACGCCGCCGCGTTCGACGGCCGCGAAGAATTCGTCGAGGTCGCGCCAATCCGTATCGACGCCGAGCCGCTTCGCATCGCGAAGACGATCGGCCGCGATGCCCGCCACCGGCGCGACGGAGCTGCCGCAATTTCCCGCGATCTCCGTCGTGACGCCCTGATGGATCTTCCCGAGACAACGGCCGTCGGCGAGCCACAGTTCGTCCGAATGCGAGTGCACGTCGATGAATCCGGGCGCGAGCGTCAATCCGCGCGCGTCGATGCGTTCGTACGCATCGCGATCGCGCATGTCGCCGACGAGGGCGATACGGTCGTTAACGATCGCGAGATCGGTCGCGATCGGCCGCGTCGACGTTCCGTCGTAGAGAAGCGCGCCCTCGATTACGCTGCTGATCATATCAGTTTGGCCCCGCTTGACGTGGGTACGACGAGCGACACAGCGCGCCGGGGTCTTGTGCAAGCGCGAAGGGGTTATTCAGATGGCAGACGAGTCCTCGAACAAACCGAAGAAAGATCCGGGCGGCGACATGTCGGTGCGCGAAGCCGGTAAAAAAGGCGGCGATACGGTTCGCGAGCGGTACGGTTCCGGTTTCTACGAAACGATCGGACGCAAGGGCGGTCAGGCGACGCGCGAACGTCACGGCGCGGAGTTCTACGAAACGATCGGGCAGAAAGGCGGCCGGGTCGTCAAAGACAAGTACGGCTCGACGTTCTACGAAGAGATCGGCCATAAGGGCGGCCAGAAAGTTAAGCAGTTGATCGCCGATGCGAAGAAGTCGCAGGCGGAATCGACCGCCGCGAAAACGGAGAAGCCCTCCGGCGACGATTAGTTTTTATTCGACGCTCGCTTCGCGACGATGCCGCGAGCGTCGACCGCACCCGACGTGATATTGATCGTCGCGCTCGCGAAGGTCATCGTCGTCGACACGGG
>CAZZZK010000322.1:1802-2908 GCA_964658555.1 Vulcanimicrobiota bacterium
ATGGCGGGCTTTGAGCGCGACGTCGACCGGCTGCGAGAGCGTCAGCGTTTTCAAGGTGTCGTTCCAAACGGCCGCCGTGGTCGTGAATTTTTTCGTCGGACGGGCGCCGATCGTCTCCATCTCCGTCGGGCCGGTCATCGAAAAATCGTGCGTGACGGTGTTGACCGTCATGTGTTGCGTGCGGACGCGCATGTACGGTTTTCCGCGCTTGTAGATCACGCCGTCGTGGACGTTCTGCACGTCGAGCACGCTCTGATCGGGGCTGCTCAATATCTTGTCGAACGAGGCGGTCCACGATTTCGTCGTGATGCGCCGTCCGAAGATCTTCCCGCCGGCGAAGACGATCTCGGGATCGCTCGTCGGCGTCGGCTTCTCGTCGTCGCCCGCGCGCAGGATGCCGTATCCGACGAACGCGCAGAGCGCCGAGCACAGCACGATGACGAGGATTCGCTTCATCGTTATGTTCTTCGGCTCGCGACGAAGCACGCCGCATACGCCGCGACCAGGAGCAGCGCGATCGTCCGGCCGCCGATCGCGACGAACGGTGCCGGCGCGGGCGGCCCGATCGCACCCTCGGCGATCCCGGCCGTTTCGAGGCCGACGCGTGCCGTGAAGCGGCCGTCGGGCGCGATGATACCGGTGATCCCGGTCGATGCGGCGCGGACGATCCAGCGGCCGGTCTCGAGGGCGCGCATCTGCGCGATCTGCGCGTGCATGTACGGCCCCGCGGTCGTCCCGAACCACGCGTCGTCGGTCGCGATCGCGAGCGCGGACGCGCCGCCGCGCACGTCGGCGCCGACGAGGCCGCCGAAATCGGATTCCCAGCAGATCAGCGGATCGAAGCGCAGCGCTCCGACGGCGAACGGAACGGCCGACGATCCGGCCGAGAAATTCGAGATCTCGCGCGCCCACGGAAGCGAGCCGAGCAGCGACCGGAGCGGAAGCCGTTCGGCGAACGGGACGAGCCGGCGTTTGCGGTAGAGCACGGCGTCCGCCCCCGACGGCGCGAGAACGCGCAGCGCGTTGTAGTAGGCATCCGGCGTCACGTCGAGCGTCCCGACGACGAGCGTGGTATCGAGGTCCCGGGCGAGCGCCGCCAGCCGGCC
>CAZZZK010000323.1:0-2895 GCA_964658555.1 Vulcanimicrobiota bacterium
GCCGACGAGCACGTCGCGGCCCTCGTCGCGAGCCCCGCCCCCGGGCCTCAGGCCGACGCGTACGATCCGGCGACCGCGGACGCGTCGCCCGAAGACCGGGCGCGCATCGCCGCAGGGGTCTTCGCGGTCAGCGAACGCGCGGGCGTCTGGTCCGCGGGATACATCAGTACCGAACGATTCGGCCGCACGATCGCGAACGCGCTCGGCACGCGCTCGTCGTTCGACGGTACCGCGTGCACGCTCAACGTCAAGGCGAACGCCGCCGATTCGAGCGGCTACGCGGAATACCTCGGCAACGCGCTCGGCGGGCTCGATGCGGCGCACCACGCGGAGATCGCGGTCTGCAAGGCGACCTCCGGCGCGCGGCCCGAAGCCGTCGCGCCCGGACCCTGGACGGTCGTCCTCGAACCGCCGGCGTTCGCGGAACTGCTCGCCTACATCACCGACCACTTTTCCGCGCAGAGCTACGACGAGGGCTCGTCCTTCCTCTCGGACGGTCTCGACCGGCCATACGCGGGCGAGAACGTCACGCTCGCGAGCGATTACTCGCACCCGCTGCTGAACGCGATCCCCTTCGACGGCGAGGGCGTTCCGACGCAGCGCACGGAACTGCTGGCGCGCGGGATCGCGAAGCGCGTCGTCACGGATTCGTCGTGGTCGCGCAGGCTCCGGATGCCCGACACCGGCCACGCGCTCCCCGCCCCGAACGCGTACGGTCCGCAGGTTCGCAGCCTCGTCGTCGGCGCGGGCGACAAACCCGTCGAGCAGCTGATCGCCGAGACCGAGCGCGGCCTGCTGATCAGCCGCTTCTGGTACATCCGTCCGGTCGATCATCGCCGCACGATCGTCACCGGCATGACGCGCGACGGAACGTTCCTCATCGAAGGCGGCGCGCTCGGGCGCGGCGTGCGCAACATGCGCTTCAATCAGAGCATCCTCGACGCACTCTCGAATTGCGAGTTCTCGGCGCGCCAGGTGCGCAGCGGCGGCTATTCGTACGAGATGGTCGTCCCGGCCGCGAAGATCGAGAACTTTACCTTTTCGAGCGTCACCGACTTCTGACGCGCCGCGACGCCCGCACGCCGTCGTAGATCGCGGCGAGCCGGCGCGCGATCGTCGCGGGACGCAGGCCGCGCGCGACCTCGAGATTCGCATCCACGATCGCGCGGCGTTCGCCCGCCGAAAGGGCGAGGACGTCGTCGACGATCCGACGGAACGCCGCGCCGTCTCCGCGCGGGTAGAGAAAGCGCCGCGCGGGTGCCGGGAGGAGCGCGCGCAGCTGCGGGACGTCGACCGCGACCAGCATCGCGCCCGCGCTCATCGCGAGGAGCGCCACTCCGGACGTGAGCACGCGCGCGTAGGGCAGCACGACGCAGGCCGCCGTGCGCAGGAGCCGCGGCACCTCGCCGTCCGGCACGTGCCGGATATCCCACCGCACGTCGTCGCGATGGGCGAATCGCGCTCGCAGCGCGGGCGCCTCGCCGCCCGAACCGCTGATGCGGACGCGAACGCCGTGCGACGCGAGGTACGCGGCCGGCAGCATGTCGATCATCTCGTCGAAGCCCTTCTGCAGCCGAATCCAGCCGAATGCTTGGATCCGCGGTTCGTACGGCTCGGCGAGCCCGGCCGCGAGCGCGCGCTCGCTTTCGTGGCGGCCCAGATACGACGGATGCGGCAGCACGCGGACCTTCGCTCGATCGAGGTCGACCTGGGCGGCGAGCACGTCGATCGAGACGGCGTCGTGCACGAGGATCGCATCGGCGTGCGACGCGAGCGCCGCGCGCATCGCGAGGAACGCGCGGAGGAACGGCACCTCGTGCGGCAGCTCGTTATGGACCGTCCAGACGATCGGCCCGCCCCGCTCGCGAAGCCCCGCGAGGAGGCGCCCGAACCCCGCGGCCGCGCGATCGGCATCGGCCTCCGATCCGCACTCGCGCACGACGAACTCTTCCCAGTGGACGTGCACGATCGCATCGACTCCGGCGCCGAGCTCCGCGAGCGCATCCGCGAGCGATCCGTCCTCGCGGTAGACCGGACGGTACCGGTCTTCGATGCCCGCGAAGAGCAGCGGGACGTACGCGCTGTCGCGGCTCGCGGGATAGCAAAACACGCGGACCGCCGTCGCGGGGACATCGTGCGCGCGGCCGGGGGCGTCGATGCCGGGCGCGAGGTGCGGATCGACGGCCGTCTCCGGCCGGTCGCGTCCGCGCTCGGTCACGCGGGGATCGGAATCTCGCCGAGCACCATCCCGCGGTGGAGCACGCGATCGCCCGCGACGCCGTCGTGATCGGCGCGATGCATCGTCACGCGCCCGTCCCAGAGCACGACGTCGCCCGCGCGCCAATCGTGCCGATAGAGATTCGCCGGGCGGATGCTGTGGCGGTAGAGCGCCGCGATCGCCCGCGCGCTCGTGACGTCGTCGACGCCGCTGAGCGCCGTGCAGCGCTCGGGCGTCGAGAGGAAGAGCGCGACCTCGCCCGTCACGGGATGCCGCCGGAAGAGCGGATGGCGAGCGGAACCGGCGGCCCCTTCGACGCCCGTCGGACCGTGGCGTACCGTGCGGCCGTGCAGCGCGCGCCGGATGCGCTCCGGCAGCCGGTCGGCCGCCCGGACCTGATCGCTGAAGAGCGTCCCGCCGCCGGCCGCGGGCAGGCGAACCGCGCGCAGCGCGGTGAACGCCGGCGGCCGCGCAACGTAGCTCGTGTCCGTGTGGAAGACGCTTCGCGGCGGCGTCGTCCGGCCGACGTTCGAGACGACGTTGAGATCCTCGGCGCCCGGCACCGGCGTCTCGCCCGCGGTGAAGGTCAGCTCGCCGAGGCGCGAGAGGAATGCGACGAGCGCGGCGTCGTCGGCGTCCTGGTCGCGGAAGACCGCGACGCGGCGGCGGGCGATCTC
>CAZZZK010000324.1:0-2869 GCA_964658555.1 Vulcanimicrobiota bacterium
GCGCGAGGCCGCCGAGATAGAACGCCGGCGTGAGCGCCGCCGCATCGTCGCGCGTCGCCGTATAGCGCGTGAGATCGCGGACGAACCCGAGCAGGCGCCGGCCGCCCGAACTCGTTTGCCGTGCCGCGGCGTCTACGACGGCGATGGGAATGTCGAACATGTTTCGTGACGGCGCTTCGAGCTTCGCACGGCGGGACCCCGCGCTCGCTTCGGGAACGGCGCGCTCATGCGCAGGCTGATCGTCGGAGTGACGGGTGCGAGCGGGAGCGCGTACGCGCTCGCGACTCTACGCGCGCTGCGCGCCGTCGACGGCGTCGAGGTGCATCTCGTCATGACGGGCCAAGCCGCGAAGACGATCGAGCTCGAGACCGATGCGACCGCGGCCGATCTCGTCGCGCTCGCCGACGTCGTGCATTCCGACGACGATCTCGCCGCATCGATCTCGTCCGGCTCGTATCTGACGGACGGCATGATCGTCATCCCGTGTTCGATGCGCAGCGCGTCGGCGATCGCCTATTCGCTCAACGGCAACCTGCTCGTGCGCGCGGCCGACGTGTGCCTCAAGGAACGCCGGCGGCTCGTGCTCGTCGTCCGCGAGACGCCGCTCCATCTCGGCCACCTGCGCACGCTCGAGCGCCTCGCCGAAACGGGCGCGATCCTCCTGCCGCCGATCCCGGGCATGTACGCGAAGCCGAAGACGGTCGACGACATCATCGCGCACACCGTCGGTAAGGTCCTCGACCAATTCCGGATCGAGAACGACCTCTTCGAGCGCTGGAAGTAGGGTGACGGTCACGTGATCGGCATCGCGTTCGCGGCGCTGCTCGGGCTCGTTACGCCGCTCGGGCTCGTCGCGCAGCTCGAAGGCTCGCCCGGGCCGGTCCCGATCCCGTCGCCGGCGCCGAGCGTCGAAGCGGCGCAGGACCGCGCGAGCAGCGCGTGCGCGACGACGAGTACGAGTCCGGCGCTCGAAGACGCGTTCGCGACGCCCGTCGATCAGGTGCCGATCCTCGCGTTCCTCGGCCGGCTGCAGGCGCTGCCGCCGCGTTCGCAGCGCGCGCTCTTCGACGGCGTCGTCGCGCTCGCGCGCGGCCGGCCGAGCGTGCTGGACGGCGTCTTCGGCTACTGCGTCCCCGCGGCCGCGCTCGCGGCGAGCGATCGCGCCCTGACGATCGTGACGCGCACGTGGTCGCTGCCCGAGCGAACGGATGCCGCGAAGTACGCGGATTTCGCGGACGGCCTGCGCGCGGCGATCGCCGCGCAGATGCTCGGCGACGCGGTGCCGCAGCCGCTGCGCACGCGCGTGCTCGCGCCGTTGCTGGCGGTCGATCCCGGGATCTTCGCGGTCCCGGCCGACCCCTCGGAAGAAGACGATCTCTGCCTCGACGGCACGCGGCCCTCGCGCACGCTCGCGACGTACGATCCGCCGTACCCCGACGTCGCGAAGCGTTCGAATACGACCGGAGCGATCGACGTGCGCGTCTATCTCGATCGCTTCGGCTTGGCGACGGCGTTCGAGGTCTCGTCGTCGACCGCGCCCCAAACGCCCGCGGGACGGGCGCTCGTCCGGGAGGCGCTCGTCTCCGCGGCGCTTTCGACATACGTGCAGGCGTGCAGCGGCAGCGACGCGAGCGCGGACGTCTACCTCTTCCACGTCAGGTTCACGGGCGCGCCGCGAGCCCCGCAGAACGCGCCGTCGGCCGGGCCCGCCTAGCGGGTTTCGCGCTGCATGCGCGTCATCGGCCGGCCGCGCCGTTTTCCGTCAGCAGGCGTTCGGCGAGCGCGACGTCGCCCGTGCGATCGACGTTGACCGCGATCTGCGGATAGGCGCAGACGGCGACGGCGGCGGGGGCGCGCAGGATCCGCGACGCGCGGCGCTCGACCTGCGCGATCGTCAGCCGTTTCGTCGCGTAGCGCAGGAGCGTCGGCAGCCCGAAGATCCCCGCGAGGCGCAACGGATTCTTGCGCGCGGCGCCGAGCGCGCCGAGCACCGCTTCGAGGGCCGGAAGGACGCGCGGCCGCATCGCGATGCAGCCGCCGCCGCAGAACGTCCCGTCGCGCAGCGTCGCCCACGTGTGCGGCACCTCGGGGAAGCGCGCTTCGTGCGCGCTGCGTTCGACGGTCGCGTAGACGAGGTCGGCGTTCGATGCGAGCGCGCGGGCGAGGAAGTCGTCGATCGCCGTGCGATCGAGGATCGGGAGATCCGAGGCGCAGACGAAGACGAGCGCGTCCGGATCGAAGCCGCGCAGACCCGAGCGCAGACTCTCCGTCATCGTCGGGCCGTCGTCGCGAACGTCGCGCGGTTCGCCGCTCGCGCTCGAGGTCGCGAGTTCCGGGCGGCCGCGCGCGGAACGCGGCGCGACGACGACGACGGGGCCGAGCGCGGGCGTCGCGTCGATCGCGTCGAGCGTCCGCGCGAGCAGCGTCCGGCCCGCGACGCGGACGAACGCCTTGTTCGGCGCGCCCGGCTCGAGGGCGGCCACGGCATCGCGCGCGCCGCCCGCGAGGACGACCGCGGCGGTGCGCGTCAGCGCCATGCCGGATCGTGATGGAACGTCACGACGAACGCGCTCTCGACCGCGGCGTCGGCGCCCGCCGCGAGGCGCTGCGAGGTCGCGCGCGCGTCGCGCTCGCGTTCGAACGCCGCGAACAGGCACGAACCCGAACCCGAGAGCAGGACGCGTCGCGCGCCCGCCTCGCGCAGCGCCGCAGCGGCGCGTGCGACGTCCGGATACGCCGCGAGGATCGGTCCGTGGAAATCGTTCTGCAGCGCGTCCTCGAACGCGGCGAACTCGCGGCGCTGCAGCGCGTCGACGACGGCGAGCGACGCGCTCGCCGATCGCGGCCGGGAGCCCGGCACGTCCTCGCC
>CAZZZK010000325.1:0-2825 GCA_964658555.1 Vulcanimicrobiota bacterium
CCCGCGGGCGCGGGCGACGTCACCCGCGCCACGCTGAAGAACGGGCTGCGGGTCGTCGTCGTCCGCGACCCGCTCGCACCGGTCGCGACGGTCTACGAGAACTATCTCGCCGGTGCCGACGAGACGCCGGCCGGTTTTTCCGGCATGGCGCACGCGCAGGAGCACATGGCGTTCCGCGGCTGCACGGGCGTCAGCGCCGATCAGACGGCCGCGATCTTCGCGCAACTCGGCGGTGAAGACAACGCCGATACGCAGCAGAACGTCACGCAATACTTCACGACCGTAGCGAATACGCAGCTGCCCGTCGCGCTCGCCGTCGACGCCGCGTGCATGCGGCATATCGACGACGCGCAGGATCAGTGGGCGCTCGAGCGCGGCGCGATCGAACAAGAGGTCGCCGCCGACAATTCGAATCCGACCTACAAGGCGTTCGCGCGGTTGACCGCCGACATGTTCGCCGGCACGCCGTACGCGCACGACGCGCTCGGCACGCGCGAGTCGTTCGATACGACCACGGGCGCGCTGCTCGGCACGTTCGCCTCCGATTGGTACGCGCCGAACAACGCGATCCTCGTGATCGCGGGCGACGTCGATCCGAAGGCGACGCTCGAGCAACTCTACGGCTCGATCCCGAGCCGCCCGATCGCGAAGCATCCCGCGATCGATCTGCAGCCGGTGAAGGCCGAGTCCTTCACGATCGATAGCGACCTGCCGTACGGGCTCGCGCTCATCGGGTACCGCCTGCCGGGTTCCGACGACCCGGACTACGCGGCCGCGCAGATCCTCGGCGACGTGCTCGCGAGCCAGCGCGGCGATCTCTACGCGCTCGTGCCGGAGAACAAAGCGCTCGAGGCGACCTTCCAGTACGCCGCGCAGAATAGGAAAGCGAGTCTCGGCATCGTGGTCGGCGTCGTTCCGGTAAACGCGAGCCTGCCCGGAATCGACGCGACGCTCGCGGCGACGATCGCGCGGACCGTCAAGGACGGCGTCTCGCCCGATCTCGTCGACGCCGCCAAGCGCAGCGAGATCGCGCAAGCCGAATACGCGCGCAACTCGATCGGCGATCTCGCATCGTCGTGGGCGGAAGCGCTCGCATCGGAGGGCCGCACGAGCCCCGACGACGACGTCGCGGCGCTCGCGAAGGTCACGGTCGCCGACGTCGACGCGGTCGCGCGCAAGTACCTGCGGCCCGAGGTCGCCGTCACGGCGAATCTCGTCTCAAAGCCCTCGGGCAAGGCCGTCACGTCGAAGACGTTCGGCGGCGGCGAATCGCTGACGTCGGCTCCGAACAAGCCCGTCGAGCTGCCGGACTTCGCGAAGAGCATCCTCGGCCCGGTCGTCGTACCGAAATCGACGCTCGCGCCGACCGACGAGATGCTGCCCAACGGCATCCGGCTCATCGTACAGCCGGAGACGATCAGCGACACGGTCACGCTCTCGGGGACGATCGAGAGCAACGAGTCGATGCAGGCGCCGCCGGGCAAGGACGGCGTCGGCGGTATCCTCGACGATCTGCTCTCGTACGGCACGACATCGCTCGACCGCCTCGCCTATCAGAAAGCCCTGGACGATATCGCCGCGCAGACGTCGACCGGGACGTCGTTCTCGCTCCACGTTCTCAAGCGGCACTTCGATCGCGGCACGGAGCTGCTCGCGAGCGACGAGTTGCATCCGGCGCTGCCGAAAGCCGCATTCGCGGTGGTCAAAGCGCAGGCGATCGACGCGCTGCGGGGTGAGATCGGCAGCCCGAGCTACCTGCAGCGGCTGGCCGTCGACCGGGCGCTGTTCCCGGCGGGCGATCCGGGCCTGCGTCGCGCGACCCCGGCCGGGCTCGCGTCGCTGACGCTCGCCGACGTCTCGGCGTACCACGACCGGGTCTATCGTCCGGACATGACGACGATCGTCGTGATCGGCAACGTCACGCCGGGCGAAGCGAAAGCGACGGTCATGAAGTACTTCGGCGAGTGGCGCGCGGCCGGGCCGAAGCCGAACGTCGAACTGCCGCGCGTCCCGAAGAATGCGGCGTCGGCCGCGGTCGTGCCCGATGCGAGCCGCGTTCAGGATCAGACGTCGCTGATCGAGACGGTGAACGTCGACCGCACGAGCCCCGATTACTATCCGCTGCAGCTCGGCGACAACGTGCTCGGGGGCGGCTTCTACGCGACCCGGCTCTACCGCGATCTCCGTCAGAAGGCCGGTCTCGTCTACAACGTGAGCAACACGTTCCAGGCCGGGAAGACGCGGTCGATCTACGCCGTCTCGTACGGCAGCGATCCGCCGAACGTCTCGAAGGCGCACGCGCTCGTCGTCCGCGATCTGCGCGACATGCAGACGACGAACGTCACCGACGGCGAGCTCGCGCAAGCCAAGGCGATCCTGCTCCGCAAGATTCCGCTCGCGGAATCGAGCGAGGACGCGGTCGCGGGGATGCTCGGCGGCTACGCGCTCGCGGGACTGCCGCTCGACGAGTCGTACCGGTCGGCCGTGATCTACGAAGGGTTGACCGCCGACCGTATCCGCGAGGCGTTCGCGAGGGATATCCGGCCGAACGACTTCGTGCAGGTCGTGCAGGGTCCCGATCCCGGCTGAGCCCGGGCCGCATTCGATCGGCGTCCCGTGCGTGAGGGTCACGCGCGGGACGCTCGTCGAGTCGGTCCACGCCGTCGCCGCGTGCGCGGTCGGGGCCGACGGCCGGATCGCGCTCGCGCTCGGCGACGTCGAAGCGCCCGTCTACCTGCGCTCGGCGGCGAAGCCGTTCATCGCGGCCGAGATCGTGCGCTCGGGGGCGGCCGAGCGCTTCGCGCTGACGCCGCGCGAGCTCGCGG
>CAZZZK010000326.1:0-2820 GCA_964658555.1 Vulcanimicrobiota bacterium
GGGACGCTCGTGAACGCGCGTCCGATCGAAGGCAGCGTCGCACTCGCCGTCGGCGACGAGATCGACGTCGGGTTCACGCGCATCGTCTATCGCGGAGTCGGGCCGTGGAAGTAGCCGCGGGGATCGAACCGGGCGCGCGCCACGGCCGTTCGAGCGACGCGCATCTCGCGGAGTACATCGCTCCCAACGTCACGCTGCTCGCGATCGCCGACGGCTTCGGCGTCCATCCGCGCAACGTTCCCGTCGCGCAGATGGCGCTCGGTATCGTTCGCGATTATCTGCGGCGCCGTCACCGCGTCGGATCGTACGGCCGGCACGCGTCGCCCGGCAATCTCCGCGCGACGCTCCTCTCCGCGCTCGATCACGCGAACGCCCGGCTCTTCGCCGACGGCGGCGCGCACGACGATTACGTCGGCAGCGGCACCTCGCTCACCGCGGTGCTCGTCGCCGGCGATCACGCGTTCGTCGGCCACGTCGGCGACGCGCGGGCCTACCTCATGCGCTTCGGATCGCTCGAGACGCTGACCGTCGACGACGCCGTCTTCGCCGACGCGCCGGTCGTACCGAGCGCGCTGCCGGAGTTCGCGCCGCGGGCGCGGCCCCGCGGTCTGCTCTGGCGCAGCCTCGGAACGCAGGCGAAGCTCGAAGCCTCGGTCGCGCACATCGAACTGCGCTCGGACGACCAGCTCGTGCTCTGCACGAGCGGCGTCCATCGGCACGTCAGCGACGGCGAGATCGGCTCGGCCCTCGTCGACGCGCAGTCCTCGTCGAACGCGGTCGCCCGGCTCCTCTCGCTGACGCGCCTCCGCGGCGCGAGCGATCGCGGGACGCTGATCGTCTGCCGCAACGTGCTGCAGGCGGCGCCCGCGAAACTCGCGCGAATCTCGAGCACGCGCCTGCAGGCCATCGCGATCACGGCCCTCGTCGTCGTCTCGCTGCTCGCGGTCGGGCTCGTCGCCCTGCGGACCGGCGGTTTCGACCGCATCCAAAACTTCTCCAATTCCGATCGTCGCTAGCCGCGTCGTTCCGATGACGGTCGCGCTCGCGATCGGCGGCTTCGCGCTCTCGCTCGCGCCGCCGGGCTCGATCGGATCGCCGTGGATGCTCGCGCTGCTCGCGGCGGCCGCTTACGCATGGGTGCTGCGTTCGCCGCTCGACGCACGTCGCGACGACGTGCTTCCGGCGCTCGCGGTCCTGATCGCGGCGCTCGGGCTCGCGACGCTCGCGCGCCTCTCGAGCGATCTCGCGCGCCGCCAGGAAGTGTGGCTCGTGCTCTCGCTCGGGCTCGCGATCGCGGCGGCGCCCGCGTTCGACGCGTTCCGCCGCTTCGCCGCGTACAAATACGTGTGGGTGCTCGCGTCGATCGTCTCGTTCGCGCTCGTCGCGATCTTCGGACAAGAGGTCGGCGGGGCGAAGCTCTGGATCCGCATCGGACCCGTTCAATACGAGCCGGTCGAACTGATCAAGCTGTTCATCGTGCTCTTCATGGCGGGCTATCTCGCCGAGACCGCGGACGTCATCGCCGCGGCGAAGACGTGGTCGATCCGCGCGAATCTCAAATATCTGGGCCCGCTCTTCCTCGGCTGGGCGACGTCGATGGCGATCCTCGTCTTCGAACGCGATATCGGCATGGCGTCGCTGCTGCTCGCCACATTCGTCGCCATGCTCTACATCGCGACGCGCCGGGTCGATCTCGTGCTCGGAGGCGCGACGATCTTCGCGCTCGCGGTCTACTTCGCGATCGAGCACTATTCGTACGTGATCACCCGCTTCGCCGTCTGGCGCGATCCGTTCGCCGATCCGTTCGGGCGCGGCTATCAGGCGCTGCAGGGACTATTCTCGCTCGCGGCCGGCGGCCTCTTCGGCACGGGCTACGGCCTCGGACACCCGAATCTGATCCCGGCCGTCGAGACCGATTACATCTTCTCCGCGTGGAGCGAAGAGTTCGGAGCGCTCGGCGGCATCGTGCTCTCGGCGGCGTTCCTCGTCATGCTCGAACGCGCGCTTCGGATCGCGCGCACGCAGCCCGACCTCTACGCGAAGCTGCTCGCGAGCGGTCTCGCCGTCACGCTCGGCGTGCAGGTCTTCATCATCGTCGGCGGCGTGATCGGACTCTTGCCCCTGACCGGGATCACGCTCCCGTTCTTCTCCTACGGCGGGAGCTCGCTCGTCGCGAATTTTCTGCTGATCGCGCTCGTCTGGGCGATCGGTAGCGAGCGGCGCGAACCGCCGAGACGCGCGCCTACAGGCTGACGACGTTGAGCTCGGCGTGCTGCGCGGCGAGTACGAGCAGCGAGATCGAACGGCCGTTGCCGGTCAGGATCGTCGCGGACCATTCGCGCAACGCCGTCGCGACGGTGAGGGCATCGGTCATGTCGGCGGGCGCCGCGCGGCCGATCAGGCCGGCCGCACTGCGCGTCAGCGCGGGATCGATCGGCACGATCGTCGCGATCGCCGTGGCGAGCGGCGCGACGTTGCGTTCGGTCAGGACGCTCGCCGGTGCGACGATCCGCGCACCCTCGGCGAGCGCGCGCGCGAGGTGTTCGCGCGGCTCGCCGTCGCCGCGTTCGATCGCGACGAACGCGGACGTATCGATGACGAGCGACGGGACGAGCGGAGCGAAGACGTGGTTCAGTACCGAACCATCTCGCCCGTTCGAGTGGGGCGGTGCGGCCTTACCGAACGGTATGCCGATGCGGCGAAGCGCGCCCGCGATCCGGCGCACGGCGCGCAGTTCGCCGCCGTACGAAATGAGGATACGCTCGTCTCGGGCCGATGCATCCGAGGCCGACGAGAGAGCGGAGTGGCGCGGCATCGTTC
>CAZZZK010000327.1:0-2814 GCA_964658555.1 Vulcanimicrobiota bacterium
CGCGCCGCGCGGACCGTCGCCCGACGTCTGCCCGCCGATATCGATCGGTACGCGCCGGCCCGCCAGCCGCGCGAGCGTCGCGTACGATCCCGATAGCGCGCGGCGCACGGCCGCCTCGCCCGCGAGCGAACGCGTCATCATGCGCCAGTACGCCATCGGCTGCAGCGCGTCGACGTGCGCGGCGACGGCGGCGTAGGGATAATCGCCCGCGCCGAGGTGCTCGAGATACGGATCTTCGACGGTCGCCGCGATCGGATAGCGGGGCCCGAGCGCCAAGCGCAGCAGCCGCGCGTAGGCGGCGATCGCGTCGAACCCCGCGCGCCCGTCGCCGAGGAACGCGTCGCCGCGTTCGAGATCGACCGCGAGCGCGGCGAAGCCGTTGCCGCGCGGCGTGCGATACGTCGCGGTCGCGACGGCGCGCGCGAGATCGTCGAAAGTCGCCGCGCGCGGCACCGTCCAGCCGACGGTCGCGATCCCCGCCTCCGCCGCGTCGTCGAGCAACGCGTCGATCGCGGGCCGCGCCGCGGGCGCGAGTTCGTCGAACTCCCCGTACGCCGTGCGAATCTCGAGCGCCGCGATCCCGGCGCGTTTCGCGCGCGCGACGATCCCGGCCGGATCGAGCGTATCGTAGCCGTTCGCATCGCCCGCGACGGGCGAGAACGAGAGCCACATCGCTTTCCCGGCGAGCGCGGCGATCGTGCGGTGCGCGGGCTCCGCCGGCGCGCGCACGACGAAGGTCGCGGTCGCGCGGCCGGCGATCGCGAGGCGATACGCGTACGACGTTCCGGGCGCGACGCTCGTATCGCGAAACGTCGACGCGCCCGCCGCCGCGTAGAATACGGCCGGCTGAAGATTCGAACGCGACCGGGAGGCGGGCTCCCGATCGCTTCGGTACCGCACGATTCGGACGGCGGCCGAGCTGGGCGGAAACCAGCCGAGCTGCACGAGATGCGGGCCGAGCGCGCGCGCGACGACGCGCTTTCCGCGCCACGCGCGCGTATCGATGCGCGCGGAACGTACCGCGAGGCGCAGCGGCGGATTCGCGCGGACGACGACGGTCGCCCGGCCGTCGCGCGCGAGCGAGACGATCGCCGCCGGCGCATCGAACCGCGCGCGCGTCTGCCACTGCGCGACGCCGGGCGATGCGTCGAAAGCGATGTCGCCGCCGCGCACGAGCCTCGTCGGCGCGCCGCCCGCGCTCGTGAAGCGCACGCGCACGAGATACCGCAGCGCACCCTCGGGATCGACGCCGAGCGCCGTCGTCTCGAGCGCGAACGCGGCCGCCGGCAGCGGTGCGAAGACGGGCGCGTTGCCGACCGCCTCCGATGCGCGGTGCGGCGCGAGCGCCTGCAGTACCGCGAGCGGCGTGCGAGCGCGATGCAGCGCGACGAACGCGATCCCGGCCGCGAGAACGAACGCCGCGAGCAGCGCGAATGCGAGCGTTCCGCGCGGCCTCAATCGGCGACGATGCGCGCGAGCACGTCCGCGCGCGTCGCGGCGAGCGCGGAATAGTCGCCGTTCCAATCGTCGACGTCGAAGACGAACGTCACGGCGCCGTGATGCTGCGGCGCGAGATAGCCCGCGAGCGCGCGGACGTGCGAGAAGCTGCCCGTCTTCGCGAAGACCCGTCCCGCGGCGGCCGTGCCCGCGATCCCCTCGATCGTGCCGCGCGCGCCGCCGACCGGCAGCGAATCCAGGACGAGCGAGCGATTCGGACCGTTCCAATCGTGCTGGAGGATCGCGAGCGCGTCCGACGGCGTGAGCCGATCGTATTGCGAGAGGCCGCTCCCGTCCGCGAGCGTCGTCGTCGCCGGATCGACGCCGATCGAACGCAGCCACGCGATCTCGGCGCGCACGCCGTTCGCGGTCGTGCCCGGCACGCCGAACGCACGAACCCCGACTTCCTTGAGCAGCGTCTCCGCGACGAGGTTGTCGCTCGGAATCCAAAACCGCGGCCCGAGCCACGCCGCGTACGGTTCCGAATCGTGACGCCACACCGGTGCCGGCGAATACGCGAGCGTCGCCGGCGGCGCGATGACCGCGATCGCATCGGACGCGGTCGGCAGTGCGTCGCGGAGGAGGACGGCCGGCCGCTGCACGGCGGCGTCGACCTCGACCGGACCGCCGCCGAGCGGCACTCCGCCGACGATCGCGACGCAGCCGTTCGTTTCGAGGGCGGCGTCCGCCGTCGCGTCCGCGCCCGCGGCGAGCGTCGTCGCTCGCGGAACGATCGCGATCCGCGAGCGCTCCGCTTCGACGCACGACCCGTCCGCGAACGGTAAGACGTCCACGACGCTCGCGGCCGCAACGGAGGCGGGAGCTCCGATCGCGACGCCCGGCGTTATCTGCAGCGTGACGACGTTCTCGTCGAGCACGGCGGCCGAGATGCGCGCTGCGTACGGATACGCGAAGTCGTCCCACGTCCAACCCGGCGCGTACGGCACGTCGTCGAATCGCGACGCATCGACGTAGACCGCAGCGCGTCGTCGATCGGCGGAGATCCCCGCCATCGCCGCGGCGGCGACGCGCAGGTCGGCGGTCGCAAGCAGAGGATCGCCGCCCGCGCGCAGCACGAACGCCGCGCGGCCGTTCGCCGCATCGGCGGCCGCGAACAGTTCGGTGGTAAAGCGATACTGCGGGCCGAGCCGTTCGAGCGCGACGCTGCCGACGAGGAGCTTCAGCGTGCTCGCGGGCTGGAACTCGTCGTTCGCGTTGCGCGAGAAGAGGACGCGTCCGGTGCGCGTCTCGATCGCGACGACGCCGACGTGCGCGCCGCGCAGCGACGGCGCCGCGAGCAGCGCGCCGAGATCGTCG
>CAZZZK010000328.1:0-2810 GCA_964658555.1 Vulcanimicrobiota bacterium
AAGGTGCTGCGCACGACGTTCGGACCGATCGCGTTTCGAACCGCGACGAGCGGGACTTCGATCGTCGAGCGGTCGCCGACGAACGCGAGCGCGCGCGGCCGGGCCGACGGATCGTCGGCTCGCAGCGCGACGTCGCGCATCGCGCCGGCCGCACGCAACGGTTCGCGCAGATCGTTCGCGAGCACGGCGAGCGAGACGTCGGCCGTCCAGGCGAATCCGGGGGAATCCGCGCAGTGCGGATCGGGGACGCTCGTCAGATATGGATACGGCGTGCCCCAGACGTCCGCCGCCGCGGCGGTCCGGCCGCCGCAGGACGCGCTGTACGCGACGTGCGCGGGTGCGCCGCCGTAGGTGAGCACGATGCCCGCGGTCGCGTCGATCGCGTCCTTCGCCTCGACCGTTTCCGTCTCGATGCCGCCGTAATTCTGATCGGCGTCGCTCGCGCGGACGTCGTACCCGCGCTCCGGCCGCAGGCGCGAGAGCGCGTACGTCCGGGCGACGACGGCCTGCGCCTGCTGCGCGCCCGGCGCCCACGCCGCGGAGATCTCGCGACTGAGGACGCCGTAGAGATACGCATCGAGCGGGACGGTCGCGACGAGCGACCGCGTCCCCTCGGGCAACGCGACGACCGCGAACGTTCCGCGGTACGTCCGGCCCGCCCACGCGAATCGCCACGCATCGATCCGTCGCGCGGCGTCCGCGTTCTCCGTCGCGAGCAGCACGCGGACCGCGTGCGAGGCCGCACCGCCGTCGTCGATATCGGCTCCGCCCGTCGCACGCGCGATGCGCGGAACGAGCGTCGCCGCGGTGACGGCCGCCGCGGACGAAACGAGAAACGTCGCGCGCGAACGCACGTCGTTCGAATCCGAAACGCGTCGCATCAGTTCGTACACGTTCGACCGCTCGTCGGATCCGCCTCCGGCACGAGCCCGACGAAGGTCCGCCCTCGGCGTGGACGAGTAGCGGACGGTTATAAGAAGCGCTGCTGCGACGCGTCGCTCGGCATCGCGACGCCGAGGTGTTCGAAGGCCGCGGCCGTGACCTTGCGGCCGCTCGCGGTCCTCACGACGAAACCGATCTTGAGTAGGAACGGTTCGACGATGTCCTCGAGCGTCTCGGCGTCTTCCGTGAGCGTCGCCGCGATCGCGCCGATCCCGGCGGGGCCGCCGCGGTACTGCTCGGCGATCGTGCGGATGTAGGCGCGATCGAGGCGATCGAGCCCGCGCTCGTCGACGCCCTCGCGGCGCAGCGCCTCGTCCGCGACCTCGGCCGTGATCGTGCCGCCCGCGCGGACCTCCGCGTAATCGCGCACCCGGCGCAAGAGCCGGTTCGCGATGCGCGGCGTGCCGCGGCTGCGCCGCGCGATCGTCGCCGCACCTTCGCGCTCGATCGGAATCTCGAGCACGCCCGCGCTCCGCGTCACGATCTTCTCGAGATCGGCGTCGGAATAGTAATCGAGATGGTAGCTGAGGCCGAAGCGCTCGCGCAGCGGCGCCGAGAGCATGCCCGCGCGCGTCGTCGCGCCGACGAGCGTGAAGCGCTCGACCGGGATCTTGTACGTCTTCGCATAGGCGCCGCTATCCATCACGATGTCGACGCGAAAATCTTCCATCGCCGGATAGAGAAATTCTTCGACCACGCTGCCGAGGCGATGGATCTCGTCGATGAAGAGGATGTCGCCCGCTTGCAGCGCCGTCAGGATCCCGACGAGGTCTTTGGGTTTGTCGAGCGTCGGCCCCGACGTCGGACGCATCGTGCGGCCGAGTTCGCGGGCGACGAGCGCGGCGAGCGTCGTCTTCCCGAGGCCGGGCGGTCCGTAGAACAGCACGTGCTCGAGCGCCTCGCCGCGCCGCTTCGCGGCGTCGATCGCGATGGCGAGATTCTCGACGACCGCCGTCTGCCCGACGTATTCGTCGAACGATCGCGGCCGCAGGCTTCCGGCGACGGCTTCTTCTTCGGGCTCCGCTTCCGGCGCGACGATCCGCGGCTCCGCATCCGCGGGTCCGAGCACGATCTTCCGCGCCGAGCGCCCGTCTTCCATCGACCGAGCGTTCGCGACGCGCGCGCGCGCACCCGGCGCTCGGCGATGCGAGCCGCTCGCGAAACGTTACGCGCCGCCCGGCGTCGCCGTCCGATTCTTCACGCGATAGATTTCCGCGAGCAGCGCTTCCGCATCTTCGATCGCGGGCGACGCTTCGAGCGTCTGCGCGATCATCGATTCCGCTTCGGCGCGCTTGTATTCGAGCTGCATCAACACCAGCAACGCCTCTTCCGCGAAACTCGGAATCGCGTCGGGACGGCGCGGCTCGGCTTCGCGGATGAGGAGAAACTTCGTGACTTTTCCCTGTAGCTTCGCGACGATGTCGCGCGCCTTCTGCTGACCGATCCCGGGCAACCGCAGCAACGCCGCGTGATCGCCCGCGTCGATCGCCTGCGCGATGCGCGTCATCGGCTGCGAGAACGCGCGCGCGGCCGTCTTCGGGCCGATGCTCGCGACCGAGACGAGCGCTTCGAAGAACTCGCGTTCGATCGCGTTCGTGAAGCCGAAGAACGTGAAGCGGCCGGAATTGCCTTCGAGGTTGAACGTCGGATGGATCTCGAGCGTGACGCGCTCGCCCGCCTGCGACGGGAGTTTCTCCGCGATGCACGCCGGGACGACGATCTCGTAGGCGAGACCGTTGACGTCGACGAGGACCGTCCCGTCGCCGCGCTCGAGCAGCGTTCCGGTCAACCGGGAGAACATCAGGGCGTCACGCGATCCCCGCGCGTGCGAGGCGGCGCTCCGCGGATTCGAGATTGCCGAGCGCGAG
>CAZZZK010000329.1:0-2793 GCA_964658555.1 Vulcanimicrobiota bacterium
CGCAGATAAACGCGGGCGACCTGCCCGCGATGACCCGGTTCGATGCGTTTTTGGACGCCTCGGAGGGTGCGCTCTCCGTCGCCGCGCGCGACGGCGTCGTCGTCTTCGCCGCGCGAATCGCCACGGCGATCGACGATCTCGGCGAGGCGCGACGCATGCTCGCCCGCACGAGCGATCCGAGCGCGCTGCCGCCGCGCGTGCGCGTCAACTATCATCTCACGGAACTCAATCTGCGATTCGCCGCGTCCGACGTGATCGGTTGGCGCGCGGCGGCCACGGCGCTCGAGGCGCTCACGCCGGAGGTCGATCCGGATTTCGGTGCGATCGCGCTCTGCACGGTCGCGCAGACCGGAATCTTCCTCGGAGAGAACGGCCACGTCGGCCGCTCGCTCGAGCGCGCCCGCGGGCTCATCGCCGACGGCGGTTCGGAAGGCGTCGAGACGTTCCATCACGCGGTTCGAGGCCTCGACGATTTCGTGCACGGTCGTCTCGCCGATGCGGCACGCGCGCTCGGCTTCGTTCACGCCCGTCCGGCCGTCATGGTCGCGCAGGTGTTCGCGGCGCAATACGCGCCGCTCGTCGCGCTCGCGACCGGCGATTCGGCGCTCGCGCAGTCGCCGGCGCAAGCGCGCGTGGAACGCGAGATGCGGGCGGGCGCGGTCGTCGTCGATCACGCGGTCGTGCTTGCCGTGCGCGCGGTCTGGCTCGCCGCGCACGGCCGCGACGCGGAAGCGCGACACGACGTCGCGATCGCGATGACGAGCGCGTTCCAGCCGCAACCGCAGATCGATCTCCTGCTCGTCGCGGCGGCGGCGGTCGGCGAGATCGGGCAACTCGGGCACGTGCGTGCCGTCGCGGAGTCGCGCGCCGGCGAGCTTCCGCTGCGCGACGCGCATCTTGCGTTGACGCACGCGCACGCGGCGCGGCGCGGCGGCGACCGCGAAGGCGCCGAACGCGAAGCGCTGCGCGCGGGGGAAGGCTATCGCGTCGCGGGCTGGCCGCTCTTCGAGGCGCACGCGCTCTCGCTCGCGGGTCGCGATGCGGAGGCGACCGCGCTCATGACGGCGTGCGGCGTCGCGCCGCGCGAGCCGGTCGCGGCGGCGCGAATGGCGGCTCCATCGCCGCCGGCGTCGTCGCCGCTTTCGTCGCGCGAAGACGAGGTCGCGCGCCTCGTCGCCGACGGGCTCACGAACGCGGCGATCGGCGCGCGACTCCACGTCTCGGAGAAGACGGTCGAAAAGTATCTCTCGTCGATCTTCGCAAAACTCGGCGTCCGTTCGCGCACCCAAGTCGCGACGCACGTCGCAACGCGTTCCTAACGTCGCGCTTCGCGCACGGGCTCGGCGGCTTCGTCTTCGTCGGGAGTCGATGCGATTCGCGTCGAAACGCCGGCCTGCGAGCACGACGATGTGGATCTCTCGGCGGCGAAGCGTTCGCCGTGATTCGCAACGCCGGTCGTTCGGCGTTCGTTTCGGCTGCGTACAGGCTGTCGCGTCGGGCACGGCGCACGATTTCTGCTGTGGAGATGTTCATTGTCTAGCGTTCTCGCGGTGCTCACGTGGCTCGCGCTTTTTTTCGGCGGCGGTGCCGGCTACGGAACGGCCGGCGGCGCGAAGGCGGCGACCTTGCCGTGCGCGAGTCCGCACCTGCCGCCCGCGATCCTCGCGGGCTCGAACGCCGCCGTCTCGAGCGACGTGGCCGCGACGCCGCTCGCGACGGTGACGGCGACCGGGGCGTCCGCGCCGCTCACGCTCGCCGTCGCGTCCACGGAGCCCGAACGGGAGCTCGGGCTGATGTGCGTGACGGCGCTGCGGCGCAATGCCGGGATGCTGTTCGCGTTCCCGACCGAGCAGCCGTGGGATTTCTGGATGAAGAACACCGTGATTCCGCTCGACATGATCTGGGTCCGGGCCGACGGCAAGGTCACCTCGATCGCGGCGAACGTCCCGTCGTCGACGCTGGAAACGCCGACGGACAAGGTGGCGCGCCGCATGGGCGAGGGGCTCTTCGTCATCGAGCTCCGGGCCGGCGAAGCGGCGCGCGACGGGATCACGATCGGCACCGTGCTCGATTTTCCGCGGACGAAGGGCACCACCTAAGGGCCCGTCGCGGACCGTGCGCCGGCGGGCCCGCGCGATGCGTGCAACTTTCGGATACCCGCACGCGTTCTCGCTACCGACGTGCCCGAGCTTCCCGAGGTCGAGACGATCGCCCGGGGGCTCGCGAACGCGGTTGTCGGCAAGACGATCGCTTCGGCCGTCACGACGCGCTACAAGGTGGTCTCTCCCGAACCCGAACGGTTCGCGGCGGAGGTCGCCGGCGAAGCGATCGTGGGGGTCGGTCGGCGCGGCAAATTCGTGGTCGTCTCGCTCGCCTCGGGCAAGTCGCTCGTCGTTCATCTCCGGATGACCGGTCGGCTGATCGTCCAGGCCGCGGGGGCCACGGAGGCGGAACCGTACACGAACGTCCTCCTGACGTTCACGGACGGCTCGCGGCTCTGCTTCGCGGATGTGAGGCAGTTCGGAAGGATGCGCCTGGTCGCTCCGGAAGTGCTGTGGGCTGCCGAGATCGGTCTCGAGCCGCTTTCGGACGAGTTCTCGTTCGAACGCTTCTCGAGTCTGTTGGTCGGCAGAAAGACACCCATCAAGGTCTTTCTGCTTGATCAGCGCCGCATCGCGGGGATCGGCAACATCTACGCCTGCGAGGCGCTCTGGGACGCGCGGATCCGTCCGACCCGTCCCGCCGGATCGCTTTCGAAGCAGGCTCGGCTCCGGCTCCATCACTCGATTCGAG
>CAZZZK010000330.1:0-2785 GCA_964658555.1 Vulcanimicrobiota bacterium
GGATTCGCGAGACGAAGGTCACCTTCGTCGCTCGCGACGGCCGCGACGCGACGAAGACCGTCGTGTCGTCCCGCGTCGTCCGCAGCGCGAAGCCGCAGGTCGTCGTCGTCGGCACGGGCCCGGCATCCGCGCTGCGGACCTTCGCGCAGGAACGCTTCTCGGGCGCCGTGCGATTCGCGGGCGAGGCGTTTCACGTCCTCGCGACCGCATATACCGGAAGCTGTTACGGATGCAGCGGGTTCACCGCCTCCGGCGCTCGCGCCGGGCACGGGATCATCGCCGTCGATCCGCGCGTCATCCCGCTCGGGACGCGGCTCTTCATCCCCGGCTACGGCCGCGCGGTCGCGGGCGATACGGGCGGCGCCATCGTCGGCCATCGCGTCGATCTCGGGTTCGACGGCCTCGCGGACGCCCGCGAGTTCGGACGACGTGCGATCGTCATGTACGTGGTTCACTGACGGACGAACCGCGGCATCCGCGAGCGCTGCTCGCGGCCCACGGATTGCGGCCGAAGAAACGCTTCGGACAGAATTTTCTGATGGATGGGGGCGCGGTCGCGAAGATCGCGCTCGCGTGCGTTCCGGAGCCCGACGCGCGCGTCGTCGAAGTCGGCGCGGGGACGGGAGCGCTGACGGCGGCCCTCGTGGCGCGCGGCGCCCGCGTGACGGCGATCGAGATCGACGACGATCTGATCGGCGTGTTGCGCGGCCGGACGGACCTCGCGGCGGCGACGCTCGTTCATGCGGACGCGCTCGCGTACCCCTACGACGAATCGTCCGAGGACGGTCCGTGGTGCGCCGCGGGGAATCTGCCGTACAACGTCGCGACGCCGCTCATCGCACGCTGGCTCACGCTCGAGCGCCCGCCGCAGCGCATCGTCGCCATGGTGCAGCGCGACGTCGCCGACCGCATGCTCGCGCGGCCGAGTACGCCCGCGTACGGCAGCCTCACGCTCTTCGTTTCCTACCACATGGAGGTGCGCCGCGCGTTCACGCTCGGCCCGGGCGCCTTCTTTCCGCGCCCGGGCGTCGACAGCACGGTCGTCGTCATGGAGCGCCGTTCGGAGCCCGTCGTCCGCGTCCGCCGCCCGGCATTTCTGCTGCAGGTCGTGCGCGGCGCCTTCGCGTACCGCCGCAAGACCCTCGCGAACAGCCTCTCGCTCGCGCTCGGGATCGAACGCGGCCGCACGCAGGCCGCGCTCGCCACGATGAACGTCGATTCGGAGATCCGTGCGGAACAACTCGACCTGGGTGCCTTCGGTGCCCTCGCGGATCTTCTGGGCACCTGACGCGTGGAGCATCCCGTCGATCGTCCTCACGGCGATCGGCGTGTTCCTCTGCATGATCGTCCCGGCGGTCGTGTACATCGGGGTCGTCGGTTCGCATATCGGGCTCGATCGGATCCAGAAAGATCAGGCGCAGCTGCTGATCGCGCAGACGATCACGTACGTGCCGTGGGCGCTCTTCCTCGTCGCCGTTCTTCCGCGCATCTCGCTCGCGTCGCCGGGCGATCTCGGGCTGCGGATGCCGACGCGTCGCGACCTTCTCGTCGGGCTCGGAGGCGCCGCCGTCATGTACGTCTGCGTGACGGCCGTCGGTACCGTCCTCGTCGGGCTCACGCACTCGCACGAGACCGAGACCGCCATCAAGCTGCTGCACGACCTCACCACGACGCCCGAACGCGCGCTCTACGCGTTCGTGGCGATCGTGCTCGCACCGATGCTCGAGGAGCTTACCTTTCGCGTCTTCCTCTTCAGCGCGCTCACGCGTTACGCGAGCGTCCCCGTCTCCGCGCTCGTCAGCGCGATCGTCTTCGGGCTGGTCCACGCGAACCCGCAACAACCGGACCATCTCGTCTCGCAGTTGGTGACCGTGTCGCTGCCGCTCGCGGTCGGCGGCTTCGTTCTCGCATACGTCTACGCGGCGACGCGTTCGTACTGGGCCTCCGTCACGACGCACGCGCTGTTCAACAGCATCGCGGTCGTCGCCGTGATGGCCTTTCATGCCGGCTGACGGCGCCCGACCGAACGGCGGCCGCGCGAACGGCGTACGACGAGGGCTTCGGGTCGCGATCGATGCGGGCGATCTCGCTCGCGATCGGCGCGGCATCGGACGGCTCGCGCGGGCCGCGATCGCGGCGTTCGCGCTCGACGCTCGCCTCTCGCTAACGCTGCTCGCCGCAGCGCGCGACGAGCCGGCGCTGCGCGGCGAGTTCGCCGGGCTCCGCGTCGCACGCACGTCGACGGCGAACGAGCCCGATCGGTACGACGTCGTGTGGTACCCCTTCAACGGCGTCCGCTTCGCGTGCCGCGCGCCGGCCGTCGTGACGATGCACGACGCCTTCGCCTTCACGCACCCGCACCGCGACCTCGTCGCGCGCTACCGGGAGCGGGCACCGATCCGGCGCGCCGCTCGCGTGGCGGCGCGAATCGTCACGACGTGTTCGTGGACGCGCGACGAGATCGCGCGCGTGCTGCGCCTCGATCCGTGCGAGATCGCGATCGTCGTGCCGCAGGTCGACCCGTTCTTCTTCCCCGCCGGCGGCGCGTCGCCGGGCGAGGCGGTCGCGCTGCCGGAGGCGCTGCGCGCGGGCGAATTCGCGCTCGTGGTCGGCGCGCGCGAGGCGCGTAAGAACGTCCGCCTCGCGATCGACGCGTGCGCGGCGGCGCAGCGCGACGCGCCGGGCGTGCTCGCGATCGTCGGCGAACTCTCCGAACGCGATCGCGCGTACGCGCGTTCGCGCGCCGTCCGCCTGCACGAGATCGACGCCGGAGACGACCTGCTGC
>CAZZZK010000331.1:0-2724 GCA_964658555.1 Vulcanimicrobiota bacterium
GTCTCGACGATCGACGGACCCGCTGAGCGGCGCGTTCGAACGCCCGCACGCCACCAACCGAAAGGACGGCTCCATGCCCGATAAACACGACGATAAGCCCAAGCCCAAACCGGAGGGTCCCGGACCCAAAGAGCGCGAGCTCGCGATCTCGCTGACGGTCGCGATCCTCAACGCCGCGCAAGGCGGCCCGCAGCCGATCGAAGCGGTCGAGAAATCGGCGCTCGCGACGTACCGCCGGGTGCTCCACGAGATCGGACCGGCCGGCCCGCCCAAACCCAAACCACCGAGCGACTGACGCTCCGCCGGGTGCGGCGCCGTTCGCGGCGCCGCGCTCAGAACGAGGACGATCATGGCCGACAGCGAGAGCGTCGCGGCGCAGCCGCATCCCTCGCGGCGGAGTCTGCGCGCGCTCGACGCGTTCAACTTCTGCCTCGCCGATCTGCAAACCGGGATCGGCCCCTATCTCGCGACGTTCCTCGCGCAGGTACGCAACTTCGGACCCGCTCAGATCGGCATCATCACGGCCGCGGGCGGCCTCGCCACGGTGCTCGTGCAGACGCCCGCGGGCGCGATCATCGATCGCACGCCGCACAAACGGCTGCTGCTCGCGAGCGCCGCGTTCGTCGGGGCCGCGGGTGCGATCGCGCTCGTCGGCGTCGGCTCGTTTCCACTGATCATCGCGATTCAAATCTTGGTCGGAGGTGCGTTCGCGTTCTTGCCGCCGGGGATCGGAGCGCTCAGCCTCGGGCTCGTCGGCGGCAAGGCGCTGCCGAAACGTCAAGGACTGAACCAAGCGTTCAACAGCGGCGGCAACGTCACGTTCGCCGTCGCCTCGGCCGTCGTCGGCAAGATCGTCTCGCTCGCCGCGACGATCTACGCCGTCGCGTTCTTCGGCCTCCTCGCCGCACTCTCGGCGCTCGGCATACGCGAACGCGACATCGATCACGATCGAGCGCGCGGCGCGACGCCCCGCGGGAGCGCGGCGGCCCGGACGCCCGGGATGCGCGAGATCTTCGCCGATTCGCGCGTCGCGATCTTCACGGCGATCGTCTTCCTCTTCCATCTCAGCAACGCGTCGATGCTCGTCCTCTTCGGCGAGCTGCTGCCGCAGAAGAGCGCGCTCGGGCCCGCGGGTTACCTCTCCGCCGGCATCATCGCGGCGCAGATCCTCATGCTCGGCGTCGCGATCCTCGCGGCGCGCTTCGCGGACCGGCTCGGGCGCAAGCCGATCTTCGCGTTCGGTATCGGCGTGCTCGCCGCGCGCGGCGTCCTCTTCTCGTTCGCGACGCACGACCCGCTCGCGCTCGTCGCGGTCCAAGCGCTCGACGGGCTCGGAGCGGGGATCTTCAACGTCGTCTGGGTGCTGGTCGCGGCCGACGTCTCGCGGGGCAAGGGTCGCTTCAATCTCACGCAAGGCATCTTCGCGACCGCGCAAGGTCTCGGCGGGGCGCTCAGTCAGCTCGTGTCGGGTTTCGTCGCCAAAGCGTTCGGCTTTCCGGTCGCCTTCGTGACGCTCGCGGGGATCGCCGGGATCGCGCTGGCGCTCGAGCTCGTCGCCATGCCCGAGACGCGCCGCGACGAGCCCGATGCCGCCGGCGGTATCGCCGGGGCGGCGGCGTGACGCAGATCGTCGGCGCGACCGCGGTGCGGCCGCGCGAGGAGCGAGGCGATCGCGGGCATAGGGTACGTCGTCACGCCGCAGGAGAGACGCCCATGATGCACACCTCGATATTCGTCAACGATATGGCCGAGTCGATCGCCTTTTACACGGAGAAGCTCGGGCTGCGCCTGCTCGGGGGGCCCGATCACTACCCGGGCAACGCCGACATGGCGTTCGTCGGCCGCGATTGGAACGCGTACGTCGAACTCGTCTTCGATCTCGAAGAGCATCCGCCGTACGAACTCGGCAGCCGCGTCGAGCATATCGCGATGGACGTGCCGGGCGATTTCAAGGCGTTCGTCGACCGTCTCGCATCGGAGGGCGTGAAGGTCTTAAAGGGCCCCAAGAAATCGCCGAGCGGCGATCGCTGGATCGCGTTCGTCGAAGATCCCAACGGCATCCCGGTCGAACTGCTCGAACCGCGCCCCCAGCGCGTCGTCTCGAACAACTAGCGCATCCGGCGTGACGGCGGCGGCGGATCACGTCGGGTTATGAAGGTCGCGGAGGAGCCCGTATACCGCCGTGGCGTTCTCAATACCGAAAAACTGCGACTGATCGGGCATCCACGCCGACCATCCGTTCGATCCGAGGCCTGCGTTCGGTACGCGTGGACCGAAGCGAACGGTGCCCGTGCCGTTCGTCGCGAGGGTCAACTCGAGCGGCGAGAGACTCGAGGGAGCGTAGGTCCGCGTCGTTGCGAGGAAAGCGTCGCCGACGACGTACGCCGCGCGATCGCTTACGACGTACGTCGTGTGCGCGCGCTGATAGGCGTCGAGAAGGAAGCGCCCGACGGTCATGTAGAGCCCCGCCAGGACGAACGGAATACCGAAAAGCGGAAAGAACGGAGCGCCCGATCGAAGGGCGAGCGTCTCCCAAAAGACCGCGAAGGCGATGAAGAAAACGCTCGCCGGAATCAGGAGCACGTCGAGGCTTCGAAAGCGGATGCCTTGCGCGGGACGACCGCTCCACACGATCGTCTCGCCCGCTCCCAGCAACGCTTCGAGCTCTCGCGGCGGCGAACTCTCCATGTATTCGAATACACGTTTCGTCGCGCGGAGGTGTCG
>CAZZZK010000332.1:0-2721 GCA_964658555.1 Vulcanimicrobiota bacterium
CGTGGATCGCGAGCCCGTCGAACGCGACGCGCGTCCCCGTCAGCGCGTCGAGCGACGCCGCGACGAGCGCCCGGCCGAGCGGCACGGCGAACGAAACGGCGACGACGAGCGCTCCGAGCGCGAGCAGCGCCGCGATTCGGCGTGCGACGCCGCCCGCATTCGGGCGAACGGGTGAGACCATCTTGGTCGCGGTAACGCGGCTCACGCGAGATACGGCTCTGCCGCCCTCCCCAAGGGACCTACCGCGCTCGCATCGAGCCGACGCGCACCGTCAGAGATCCAAGTTCTTCACGGACCGCGCGTAGGCTTGGATGAACTCTTTGCGGGGTTCGACTTTGTCGCCCATGAGGGTCGCGAACATTTCGTCGGCGGCGATGCCGTCTTCGAGCGCGACCTGTTTGAGGCGGCGGCTGTCGACGTCCATCGTCGTCTCGGCGAGCTGCTCGGCATCCATCTCGCCGAGCCCCTTGTACTGCTGCACTTGGAACTCTTTGGGGTCGCGTTCGCCGATGATCTGCTTGAGCTCGTCCTCGGTGAATGCGTACTCGTGCTTCTTGCCCCGGCGCACGCCGTAGAGCGGCGGCATCGCGATATACACGAAGCCGCGCTCGATCAGCGCCCGCATCTGCTGATAGAAGAACGTGAGCAGCAGCGTGCGGATGTGCGACCCGTCGACGTCGGCGTCGGTCATGATGATGACCTTATGGTACCGTAGCTTTTCGATATCGAACTCCGCCGCGATCCCGGTGCCGAACGCGGTGATCATCGAGCGGATCTCTTCGTTCGCGAAGACCTTGTCCTCGCGCGCCTTCCAGACGTTGAGGATCTTGCCGCGCAGCGGCAGGATCGCTTGCGTGCGGAAGTCGCGGCCCATCTTCGCCGTACCGCCCGCCGAATCGCCTTCGACGAGGAAGATCTCCGACGCGACCGGATTCTTGTCGGTGCAGTCGACGAGTTTCCCGGGCAGCCCCATGCCGTCGAGCGCGCTCTTGCGGCGCGAGAGATCGCGCGCTTTCTTCGCGGCCTCGCGCGCGCGCTGCGCCTGCATGCACTTGTCGATGATCGAGCGCGCGATCTTCGGATTCTCCTCGAAGAAGAATTCGAGCCGCTCGCTGACGAGCGAGTTGACGATCCCGCGTACCTTCGCGTTGCCGAGTTTGGTCTTCGTCTGCCCTTCGAACTGCGGCTCTTCGAGCTTCACGGAGACGACCGCGGTCAGCCCCTCGAGACAATCGTCGGTCGAGAGATTCGCATCGGCGTCTTTGAGGACGCTGCGTTTGCGGGCGTAGGCGTTCACGGTCGCCGAGACCGCGGTGCGGAAGCCGAGCAGATGCATCCCGCCTTCGACCGTGTTGATGTTGTTCGCGTACGAGAAGATCGTCTCGGTGTACGTATCGGCCCATTGCAGCGCGCACTCGACGTTGACGTGATCGCGATCGCCGTTGGTCGAGATGATCGGGTGGAGCGGATCTTTCTTGTCGTTGAGATGCTCGACGAACGAGATGATCCCGCCCTCGTACTGGAACAGCTTCTCGCGCGGCTCTTCGCCGCGCTCGTCGCGCAGCGTGATCGCGAGGCCGCGGTTGAGGAACGCGAGTTCGCGCAAGCGCTTCTGCAGGATGTCCCAATGAAAATCCGCGGTGTCGAACATCGACGCATCGGGGACGAACCATTGGTACGTTCCCGTACCTTCGACGTTCTTGTCGACGACGCGCAGCTTCTGCGTCGTGATGCCGCGCTCGAAGCGGATCTCGTACAATTTGCCGCCGCGTTTGACGCGCGTGATCATCGTCTCGGAGAGCGCGTTGACGACCGAGATGCCGACGCCGTGCAGGCCGCCCGATACCTTGTAGCCGCCCTTACCGAACTTGCCGCCGGCGTGGAGGATCGTCATCACGACTTCGATCGCGGGCAGGTTCTCTTCGGCGTGCAGATCGATCGGAATGCCGCGGCCGTCGTCTTCGACCGAGCACGAGCCGTCTTTACCGAGCACCACGCGGATGTGGCTCGCATAGCCCGCGAGCGCCTCGTCGACGGCGTTGTCGACGGCTTCGTAGACGAGCTGGTGCAGGCCGCGTTCCGACGTATTTCCGATATACATTCCGGGGCGCTTGCGCACCGCCTCGAGGCCTTTGAGGACCTCGATCTGTTCGCCCGTATACTCACTCATCGAACCGTTTCGTTCGACGACGGCGAGCGCGAGCCCCACAGCAACGATTCGAGCTCCGGGCCGAGCAGATTGCGCACGACGGCGGGCGTGATGCGATCGGGCGGTAAGCGCGACTGCAGGAGCAGATACGAACTCGCGATCTCGCGTTCGAGCCCCGATCGCGAGAGGCGCCCCGCCCATTTCGCGCGTTCGAGGATCGTCCACCAGCGTGCGATGAGCGCGCGGCGCGCGCGTTCGAGATCGCTCGGCGAGAGGCCGGGGACGCTGCTCCGCAACTCCGCTTCGCTCAGCCACGGCGCCGTGAAGAGCAACCGCTGCACCGCGACCATCCGGTCGGCGGAGGCGGCTCCCGCGCACGGCGCGCACAGCGTTCGCGAGGCCGACGCGAGCGGCGATCCGCACGCTTCGCAGCGCCCGACGGCGGCCGCGGCGAGCGTCGCCACGCGAGTTCGGAGCCGCGCGAGGGCTTCGGCCGGATCCTTGGCGGCGACCGCGACGTCGCGGGCCGGGCGGCGCGGCGACGGCGCGGCGGCGGCCGGGGCGAGCCCGCG
>CAZZZK010000333.1:0-1132 GCA_964658555.1 Vulcanimicrobiota bacterium
GATAGCGCGAGAACGACTCCGCGACGCGCGCGTTCTTCTCGGTCTGCGCCTCGTGGGCGATCTCGAGCCGCCGATATTTCGTCACGTCGCTCAACATGAGCGCGACGCCGCCGCCGCCCGTCCCGTCGAGCGGCGCGAGCGCGATCTCGACGACGAGCCGTCGGTTATCGCTGCGTAAGGCCTCGACCTCGGCGCGCAGCTGGACGGCGCCGCTCGCGAAGAACATATCGAGCAGTTCGGGGAGATCGGGGACGACGGGGGCGATCGCGCCGACGGGCCGGCCGATGACGTCGCCCGAGCGGATACCGAGCGTCTCTTCGGCCGAACGATTGAACGTCGTGATCTCGAGCCGCGGCGAGAGCGTGATGACGCCGCTCGCGATCGCTTCGAGGATGCGCGCGCCGAACGCGTGGAGCGCTCCGATGCGGTCGGCCCGCTCCTCCGCGCGTTCGAAGCTGCGGGCGTTCTCGAGCGCGAGCCCGACGCCGATCCCGAAGGCGATCAACCCGCCCCGCGCCCGCGCGTCGAACCCGGGTGCGTTCTCGCGGCTTTCGAGGTAGAGCGCGCCCACGATCGCGTCGCGGTCGCCGAGCAGCACGCATGCTGTCGCGCGGCCGTTCGATGCGCCCTCGGCGAACGACGCCTTCCCGGTCTCGACGACGCTCGCGATCAGCGCGCTCGGCACGTGACGCGCGATCGCGGACGAAGCTCCCTCCGCCTCGCGCTCCGTCGCGAGCCGGCGTCCGTCGCGCAGGACGATCACCGCGCGCGCGGCGCCGGTCGCCTCGAGCGCGAGGGCGAGGGCGCGTTCGATGATCGCGTCGGAATCGAGCGACCCCGCGATGACGCGCGTCATACGCAGGAGCGTTTCTTCGATCGCCGGGTCGCCGGATCGTACGGAGTCGGGATTCGGCCGGTCGCCGTGTGTAGTCCGGGTCACGTTTTCGTAGTTCGGCGCGCGGCGTTCGCAACGTGAGGGTGCGCGTTCACGGGAGCGCAACGTCGTCGCGACCTCGGTGCCATATCCGCTCGCTAGACTCGGACGATGGATGCGATACCGAGCGATCTTTCGACCACCGCCGCGGCCGCGCGAGAACGCCTCTCGCGAGACGCACGCGAGAGCGCCCAAGCG
>CAZZZK010000333.1:1142-2713 GCA_964658555.1 Vulcanimicrobiota bacterium
GCGGGTACCGCGGGCCGGCCCGTCTCCCAGGCGGCGATGGCGACGGTCGCGCGCGAGGCCGTCTTCACGGACGCACTGCTCTCGGCGATGCACGCGCGGCTCGAAGAGCTCAAGGCGGTCGCGAAGTGAGCGAGTTCGACATCCTGAGCGCGTCCGCGGCGGGGATGGACGCGCAGCGCTCGGCACTCGACGTCGCCGCGCGAAACGTCGCGGCGGCCGAAGCGACCTCGGACGGCGGTTCGTTCGCGCGTCTCGTCCCGCAGTACGCGCTCGGAACGCTTCCGGGCGACGCGGGCGATCCGGGCGCCGTCGAGCCGCCCGATCCCGACGCCGGCGCGGGCGACGGCGGCCCCGATGCGAGCGCCGCGACGGAGGCCGTTCGCTACGTCGGCGCGCGCAGCGAACGGGGCGGCCGTCACGGAGATGGTCGCGGTGCTCGACGCCCAACGAGCGTTCGAGGCGAACGCCTCCGTGTTTGATCTCGGAAAGCGGCTCGCGGAGCGCACGATCGATATGGGGCGCCTGCAATGACGGCCGCCGGACGCGTCGACTTTCTCGGGGCCGGCGCGCCGCTCGATGCGGGCGACGCCGCCGCGCCGTCGCCGTCCGCGGCGGGGGCGTTCGCCGATGCGGTCGGCGCGGCGTTCGCCTCCGCCTCCGGTGCCCTCGCGCGCGCCGGCGACGCGGAGCGGGCCTTCGTCGCCGGGCGCGGCGGTCTGCAAGAGATGGCGCTCGAGCGCGCGCAAGCCGATATCGCGCTGCAGATCGCGAGCACGGCCGCGGCCCGTGCGACGCAGGCGCTCTCGACGATCCTCGGGATGCAGGTCTAGGTGGGAGCGTTCGTCGCCCGCTGGAACGCGCTCGCCCCGCGGCGCCGTCTGTTCGCCTCGCTCTTCGCGCTCGCGGCGTTCGGCGCGTGCGCGTTCGCCTATCTCGCGCAGCGCGACACGCGCGTCGCGCTGTTCGCGACGCCGCTGCGCACGGAGCAGGTCGCGGAGGTCGCGTCGCGGCTCGCGGAGTGGAACGTTCCGTTCGCCGAGACGCCGGACAACGTGCGGATCGCGGCCGGCACGCGCAACGCGCTGCTGCTGCGGCTCTCGCTCGCCGGCGTGCCGCACGCGCACCTCGCGAGCTCGGCGGACGTGCTCGAGAAGGCCGGGCCGCTGACGCCCGAGTCCGTACTCGAAGCCGAACAGCGCGACGGGCTCGCGGGCGATCTCGCGCGCGGACTGCGCGGGCTGCCGGGGATCGCCGACGCGACGGTAATCATCGCGCCGGCATCGGCGGCGACGTTCGCGGACGAAAGCTCGCATGCCGCGACGGCCTCCGTGCGGCTCGCGCTCGCGCCCGGTTCGACGCTCTCCGATGCGACGCTCGCGGGGATCCGGCAGTTCGTGGCCTCGGGCGTGCCGGGGCTCGACGCGCGGCGCGTCGCGATCTTGGACGACCGCGGCCTCGCGCTCGCCGACGACGCGCACGGTCCGCCCGCGACGGAGGCGCTCGCGATGCAGCAATCGCTGCAATCGGCACTCGATCAGGCGCTCGGCACGGGAAGCGCGATCGTGCGCGTC
>CAZZZK010000334.1:0-2691 GCA_964658555.1 Vulcanimicrobiota bacterium
CGGGCGCCGGGACTAGGGCGCGAGGACCGGAGTCGCCTCCCGGCCCTCGCCCGCCTCGAGCGGCAGCGGCCGCGCGACCGCGATCGGCGCGACGCGCACGAACGACCGGAGCGCGCGCGGCCAATCGGCGAGCAGCTCGCGCGCGCGGATCGAGCCCGTCGCCGCGCCGTAACGTTCGATCAATTCGCGTAACGCGACGGCGTCGAAGTCGTCCTCGGAGACGGCCGTGACCTCGCAGGTCATCGGCCCGAACGTCGGACCGAGCGAGCCCGGTTCGAGCGGTCCGGCCTGCGCGATGTAGAGCGTCCCGCCGCTCATCCCGCTCGCGACGTTCGTGCCGACCGGCCCGAGGATCGCCGCGACGCCGTTCGTCATGTACTCGCACGCGTGGTCGCCCGCACCCTCGACGACGAGTTCGGCTCCGCTGTTCCGCACGCCGAAACGCTCGCCGGCACCGCCGCAGACGTATCCGCTGCCGCCCCGCGCGCCGTAGAAGCACGCGTTTCCGGCGACCGGTTCGCCCGCGCGGCCGCCGTCGAAGCCGCGTACGACGATCTCGCCGCCCTCCATGCTCTTGCCGACGTAGTCGTTCGCGTCGCCGTCGAGTTCGAGCCGGATCCCGTCCGTCAGGAACGCGCCGAAGCTCTGCCCGGCCGTGCCGTGATAGCGAACGTTCAGCACGCCCGGATCGACGCCGTTCGCGCGCCGCGCGGCGAACTCGTGCGCGAGCCGCGCCCCGACGGCGCGGTCTGCGGGCGAGATCGGAAGCTCGGGCGAGGCGTGCCAGGGCTGCCGGATCCCGATCCAGGGCCGCGGCACGAGATCGTCGAGATGCATCGGCTCGGGCGGCCGCGCGCGCGTCGCCTGCGCGGCCTCGGGCAGCCGCAGGATCTCCGAGAGGTCGATCTCGTGCAGACGCGCGTCGTCGAAGGTCCGCTTGCGGAGCAGGTCGCTGCGGCCGCGCAGCTCGTCGAGGGAACGCGCGCCGAGCGCGGCGAGCCGGCGCCGCACGTCGTGCGCGACGAACTCGAGGAACGCAACCGCCTCGTCGACCGTGCCCGCGAATTTCGCGCGCAATTTCGGATCCTGGGTCGCGATCCCGACGGGACACGTATTCTTGTGGCACTGACGCGCGTAGATGCAGCCGAGCGCGACGAGGAGCGCGCTGCCGAACCCGTACTCGTCCGCACCGAGCAGCGTCGCGAGGACGACGTCCCGGCCGCTCTTGAAGCCGCCGTCGACGCGCAGCTTCACGCGCGACCGCAGACCGTTCGCGAGCAAGGCGTGGTGCGTCTCGACGAGTCCGAACTCCCACGGCAGGCCCGCGTGCTTGATCGACGAGAGCGGCGAGGCCCCCGTCCCGCCGTCGTGCCCGCTGATGTGGATCGCCTCGGCGTCGGCCTTCGCGACGCCGCTCGCGACGTAGCCGATCCCGGACTGCGCGACGAGCTTCACGGCGATCCGCGCGTGCGGTGCGGCGCGGCGCAGATCGTAGATCAGTTCGGCGAGATCCTCGATCGAGTAGATGTCGTGATGGGGCGGCGGCGAGATGAGGCCCTGGCCCTCCTGCGCGCCGCGCAGCATCGCGATCTCGGCCGTCACCTTGTGCGCGGGGATCTGCCCGCCTTCGCCCGGCTTCGAGCCCTGCGCCATCTTGATCTCGATCTCGTCCGCGCTCGCGAGGTACGCGGCGCCGAGGCCAAAGCGCCCCGAGGCGACCTGCTTGATCTTGCTGCGGCCGCGATCGACCGCGCGATCGTAGCGGCGAACGTGCTCGCCGCCCTCGCCCGAGTTGCTGCGCGCGCCGATCCGATTGGTCGCCTTCGCGATCGTCTCGTGCACCTCGGACGCGAGCGCGCCGAGCGACATCGCGGCCGTCGTGAAGTTCGCGACGATCGCCGAGACCGGCTCCACTTCGTCGAGCGGGACCGGATCGCGCAGCGGCACGGCGGTGAGCAGGTCGCGCAGCGCCACGGGCTCGCGCGCCTCCATCGCATCGGAGAGCGCCTCGAACGCCGCGTACTCGCCGCGCATCGCGGTCGCGCGGAGATTCTTGATGACGCTCGGATCGAACGCATGCCGGACGCCCTCGCGCCGGAACCGGAACGTGCCGCGGTCCGGCAGCGCGGCCGCCCCGTCGCGCGACGCCTCGAACCACGTGCGGACGTCGCTCTCGATCTCCGCGAAGCCGACCGACGGCACGTGCGCCGAGATCCCGGGAAAGCACATGTGGACGATCTCGTGCTGCAGGCCGATCGCTTCGAACGTCTGCGCGCCGACGTAGGAGCGCAGCGTGCAGATGCCGAGTTTCGCCATGATCTTCAGCAGCCCGGCGCGCAGGCCGCGAACGTAGGCGAGCGCCGTGCCGGCCGAACTCGCGGCGCGCAGGCCGAGCCACGGCGTGACGACGTTCGCTCCGACGCCGAGCAGCGCGGCGACCGCGTGGGCGTCGCGAGCGTAGCCGTCCGCGACGGCGATCGATGCCTGCATGCGCAGGCCGCGGCGCACGAGCCGCTGATGGACGGCGCCCGCGGCGAGCAGCGCGGGGACGCTCGGCGCATCCGCGCGATCGTCGAGCACGAGGAGCGACGCGCCGTCGGTAACCGCGGCCTCGGCTTCGTCGCAGATCGCCGTAAGGCGCGCGCGCAGCGATCGCTCGCCGATCGCGAGCGCGATCGCGTGCTGCACGAG
>CAZZZK010000335.1:0-2674 GCA_964658555.1 Vulcanimicrobiota bacterium
ACTAGATCCGAACGCGCAAGCCGGTGCCGATCGCCACGCACGAGAGCGGATCGTCGGCGATGATGACGGGGATGCCCGTTACCTCGGCGAGCAGCGTATCGAGGCCGCGCAGCAGCGCGCCGCCGCCCGTGAGGATGATGCCGCGATCGATGATATCGGCCGCGAGTTCGGGCGGCGTCTTCTCGAGGACCGATTTCACCGCTTCGACGATCGACTGTAGCGGCTCCGAGAGCGCTTCGCGCACCTCTTCGCTCGTGATCTTCACCGTTTTCGGCAAGCCGTTGATGAGATCGCGGCCGCGGATCTCCATGACGATCTCCTGATCGAGCCGGTACGCGCTGCCGATCCGAATCTTGATCTCTTCGGACGTGCGCTCGCCGATCATCAGATTGTAGACGCGCCGGATGTGGCGGATGATCGCTTCGTCGAGCTTGTTGCCCGCCACGCGCAGCGACTGCGAGACGACGATCCCGCCGAGCGAGATCACCGCGACGTCGGTCGTGCCGCCGCCGATATCGACGACCATGTTTCCGGCCGGCCCGTCGATCGGCAAGCCCGCGCCGATCGCCGCCGCCATCGGCTCTTCGATGATCTCGACGCTACGCGCGCCCGCGAGCTTCGCCGCATCGCGGACCGCACGTTCCTCGACGCTCGTGATCTCCGCCGGAACGCAGATGATGACCGCGGGCTTGGGATGGAGGATCGCATCGAGGAACGAGCGATTGCGCGTTACTTTTTTAATGAAGTAATTGAGCATCGCTTCGGTGACTTCGAAATCGGCGATGACGCCGTCGCGTAAGGGGCGGATCGCCTGGATGTTGCTCGGGGTGCGGCCCAGCATCTGGCGCGCTTCTTCGCCGACCGCGATCGTCTTATTCGTTCGAACGTCCTTCGCGACGACGGAAGGCTCGCGCAAGACGATGCCTTTGCCCTTCACGTACACGAGCACGTTGGCCGTGCCGAGATCGATCCCGATATCCAATCTAATCCTTTACGAACGTACCGCTCCGACGCATCGGCGGAACCGTCGGCGACGGCCCGACCGGCTCCATTTGCGGCGCGGAGGCTAGACCACCTTCGGGTACGCGGAGGTCTCGAACGTTCCGAGGGGCTCCGCGAACGATGCGACGCCGCTCGCGCGCTGCACCTGACCGCCGAGCGACGACAGCATCTCTTCGAGCCGCTCGTATCCGCGATCGACGTACTCGAGGCCGATGATCTCCGTCTCGCCCTGTGCGGCGAGTCCCGCGACGACGAGCGCCGCGCCCGCGCGAATGTCGGGCGCCTCGACCGGCGCGCCGGAGAGCGGCGTGCCGCCCTTGATCAGCGCCGTATTGTTCTCGATCGCGACGCGAACGTCGGCGCCCATGCGCGCGAGTTCGTTGACGAACGAGAACCGCGCGTTGAAGATCGTCTCTTCGATGACGCTCGTACCGGGAGCCGTGCAAAGAAAACTTAGCATCGGCGGCTGCAGGTCGGTCGGGAAGCCCGGATGCGGTGCCGTCATGATCTCCGTACCGCCCGTGACCCGGGCGGCATCGACGCGGATCCAGGTCTCGCCCGTCGTGACGCGGACGCCGCACTCGCCGAGTTTCGCGAGCATCACCTCGAGATGCGCGGGAGCGCAGCGCGTGACGGTCACGTCGCCGCGCGTCGCGCAGCCGGCGAGCAAGAGCGTCCCCGTGACGATACGATCGGGGATGATCTCGTACTCGACGCCGTGGAGTTTCTCGACGCCCTCGACGACGATCGTGTCCGTCCCCTGACCGCGCACGCGCGCGCCCATCGCGACGAGGAAGTTCGCGAGATCGACGACCTCGGGCTCCATCGCGACGTTGCGCAGCGTCGTCGGGCCGTCGGCGAGGACCGCGGCGAGCAGCGCGTTCTTCGTCGCCCCGACGCTCGGCTGGCGGAAGTCGACCTCGCCGCCGACGAGCCGCGAGCCCTTCGCCTGCGCGATGAGGCAGCCGTGATCGTTCGAGATGTCGGCGCCGAGGGCGCGGAACGCGGCCTCGTGCATGTCGGTCGCGCGCGTCCCGAGGATGCAGCCGCCCGGCAGCGGGACCTCGGCGTGCCCGAAGCGGCCGAGGAGCGGCCCGACGAGATCGAACGACGCGGCGAGTTTGCGCACGAGCGTGTACGGCGCCCGATTCGTCGTGATGCTCGAAGCGTCGATCGTGATCGTCCCGCCGCCTTCGTGCTTGAGCCGCGCGCCGAGGGCTTCGAGCAGCTGACACATCACGGAAACGTCGGTGATCTGCGGGATGCGATGCAGCGTGACGGGCGTCGAAGCGAGCAGGGCGGCCGCCATGATCGGCAACGCGGCGTTCTTCGCGCCGTGCGTCTGCACCGAACCCGCGAGCCGGTGATCGCCGCGAACACGCAGCGTCGTTTCGAGACGGTCGAGGACGTTCATGGAGCCGGTCACGTTCGCAGTGCGATCGTGCGAACCCCGTGAACCCGAAGCACGGCTCGGCTCCGGCCGCGCGAATCCGGCGGCCCCGGCACGAGACCCGGGAGTACGCGAAGGCGCGCCGCGAAGACGCGACGTCGATGCGCCGCGATCTCTTCATCGGCATCGACCTCGGCACGAGCGCCGTGAAGGTCGCCCTCGTCGCCGCGAGCGGCCGCGTGCTCGCGATCGAGTCGCGCTCGTACGCGCTGCGCACGCCCG
>CAZZZK010000336.1:0-2673 GCA_964658555.1 Vulcanimicrobiota bacterium
ATCGTCTGCGATTACGCGCTCGTGCGGGCGAGCGTCGGCGACCGCGACGGAAACCTCGTCTTCGATGCCGCAACGCGGAACTTCAACCCGCTCTGCGCGATGGCGGGGCGCGTCACGATCGCCGAGGTCGAGCGCCTCGTCGAGCCGGGCGAGATCGATCCGCAGAACGTGCACACGCCCGGGATCTTCGTGCGGCGGATCGTCGAGGTCGGCCCGGGCGAGAAGCGCATCGAGCGCGTCACGACGCGGCAGCGCGGAGGGAGCCGGTAGATGGCCTTCGATCGAGAAGCGCTCGCGCGCCGCGTCGCGCGCGAACTGCGCGACGGCGATTACGTCAACCTCGGCATCGGGCTGCCGACGCTCGTCCCGAACTACGTCGATCCCGCGATCGACGTCGTGTTGCAGAGCGAGAACGGCATCATGGGGATGGGCCCGTATCCGTTCGCGGGCGACGAGGATCCCGATCTCATCAACGCCGGCAAGGAGACGGTCACCGTGCTGCCGGGCGCGTCGTTTTTCGATTCCGCGCTCTCGTTCGGGATGATCCGCGGCGGCCATATCGACGTCGCCGTGCTCGGTGCGATGCAGGTCTCGGCCGCGGGCGATCTCGCGAATTGGATGATCCCGGGCAAGCTCGTGAAGGGGATGGGCGGCGCGATGGATCTCGTGCACGGCGCGAAGCGCGTCATCGTGATGATGGAGCACGTCGCGCGCGACGGTTCGCCGAAGATTCTCGAACGCTGCACGTTGCCGCTCACGGGCGCGCGCGTCGTGCACCGCATCGTCACCGACCTCGCGGTCATCGACGTCGAAGCGGACGGCCTGGTCCTGCGCGAATGCGCGCCCGGCATCGGAGAAGATGCCGTGCGCGCGGCGACCGCCGCGCCGCTGCGCGTCGAGCTCTTGGCGCTCGGCTGACGCCCGGCATGCCGGGCATGGAACGGTTCCGGGAAGCGCGAAGCGCGGCGGCCTAGGTCGTCGCACTGGAGCCGAGGATGAACACGTCGCCGATTCAGCGTCAGATCCCGTACGCGGAAGATGCCTTCCACGCTACGGATACCGCGTACGGCCGGCTTCCCGCCGGCTGGAAAGAACGAACGGACACCTTCGGCGCCCAAGGTCTCAAGAACGCGAACGCCCGCCACGTCGAGTCACCGGACGGAACCCAGTTCCTCGCGTTCCGCGGCACGAGACTCACGCGCGTGTCGGATCTGTGGAACGACGTGAAGCAGCCGGTCGGCGGGGCCTCGCAGTATGCGGCGGCCGACGAACTCGGCCGGCACGTGCGCGATCGGAAACTCGACGTGGCCTTCGCCGGCCATTCGCTCGGCGGCGGCCTCGCGGAACGGGAGACGGCCGGATCGCGCGTTCTCGTTCTTCGGACGAACGAAAACGTCGGTCTCGCCGGTAACAAGCGCGAGGCGTTTACGTCGAGCATGCCGCGCTTCGCCCTCACGATATTTCCGATTTATCGCGTGCTCGCCGCATTCTCACGAAATTCGAACGCCCGCCGGACGCTGCTCGCGATCTCCTCGGTTCTCAAGGCACTCTCGACCGCGTCGTTCGTCACGTGGCGCTGGATCGCGTGAGGCCGACCGTGTTCGACCGTTTCGCTCGCCTTCGAACGGCCATCGCCGCTTCGTCCCAGCGGTACGAGCATTCGGGCGATTGCGAAGACGTTCGCCTCGACGCCTCGATCGTCCCGACGTCGGAGCATCGATACGCCGGGTCGATACGTCGTACGATTGTGCTCTGCTTTACGACGATGGCGCTCGGCGGTTCGATCGCATTCGGGAAAGAAAACGGATCGCCGCTGCATGCGGTCAACGACCCGGGCGATACGCCGCCGGCGACGAGCGACGCGGAGTACGAACCGTACCGTCTGCCGGGGACGTCGGATATCTCGGCGAAGATCGTGCTTCGAGAACCGCCGTACCGTAATTTCATCTGCAATACGCCGCTGCTTTACCCCGTCACTCCGTTCACGACGTGGCTGTTGAGAAAGTGGGCGTACGAAGCCGACGGTAAACAAACGATCAAAGAGCATCTCGACTTCCCCGGAGATCGTGGTATGCACGTTCGCTCACCGAGCGACGTGGTGACGGCCGACAACGCGACGGGCGACGCCGTTGCTCGCGGAGAGTGCCGCAATTTCGAAAACTATACGCTTGCGTCGTTCGCACACGTGCCGGTCGGTGCGTATTATCTCGTCGAAATGATACAACGACCCGTCGTCTATTACGATAAGAACACGCAAAACGCTACGGCATACGGACCCGACGGCGCGATGCCGGCGTACGTCGATACCTACCGTGAGCGAGTTCGGGGCGGCGACGGATTCATCGTCGCGAGCGGCGTCCTGGACGTCAAACGCGCGGGCCGCCACTACGATCTCCTACCCAGTGGTACGTTCCCCCTCGCCTGGTTTCGTGATGAGTGAGCGGAGGGCGGCCGCCCGGCGACGTGCTCTCGGAGACGCCTTTCGCCCGTCATCGATTCTCCGTGTTCGACGTTGCCGATATCTCATAATCCCGAGTAATGAGCCGAGAAGGCTCTCGGTGCGGTTCGCGCCGAACGGCGCGATTCTCGCGTCCGTAACGGTTTCGAAGAGGGAGTTCGCAATGAACGGCGACTCGCGTACCTCCTTACCGACGGAGTCGGCCCATCCGCACT
>CAZZZK010000337.1:0-2672 GCA_964658555.1 Vulcanimicrobiota bacterium
GGCGGTCTCCGGCGTTGATCGTGGGGCGGCCCTGCGCGTCGGCGTCTCCCGTCCCCGCGAGAAACTCGCGCTTCTGACCGCGCACCGAAAAGACCACGATCCGCAGACCCGGCCGGTAGAGGTGATGCACGATGTCGGGTGCCGCGTCGCGTAGCGTGCGGTGCCGTTCGAGTTCGAGCCGCATCTCGTCCGGAATCTGACGCGCGACGGCCGCCCCCGCGTCGCGCGTGGCGACGGCGAACGTCGAGAGCGCGAAGGCCGTCGTCGCCGCGATCACGACGACGACGAGGATCGCGGTGAGCCGCGCCGCGAGCGTGCGGAACACGGAGAGACTTCGGCTTAGGCTTCGCGCATCGAGTAGCCGACGCCGCGATGCGTGTGGATCAGCCGGGTCGCGAAGCCGTGATCGATCTTCGCGCGCAGATACGAGATGTACGTCTCGACGGCGCCCGGGCCGACGAACCGTTCGGTCCCCCAGACGGAATCGAGCAGTTGGTCGCGGCTGAAGACGCGATTGGGATTACGTACGAGGACGACGAGCAGATCGTATTCGCGCGCCGAGAGCGCGATACGCTTGTCGCCGCGCGTCGCGATGCGCGTTTCGAGATTGACTTCGAGATCGGCGAAGCGCACGATGCTCGGCTGCGCGAGGCGCGGCCGGCGCAGGGCCGTCTCGAGGCGAACGGTCAGCTCGGCGAGTTCGAACGGCTTCGTCACGTAATCGTCCGCACCGGCTTGCAGGCCGACGATCTTATCGGAGATCTCGCCCTTGGCGGAGAGCATGACGATCGGAGCTTCCGTTAAGCTCCGTAGCATCGGGAGGAGGGCGATGCCGTCGATCTTCGGCATCATGACGTCCAGAACGATCGCATCGGGCGGCCAATCGCGCGCGAGCTGCAGGCCGGCTTGCCCGTCGGGCGCCGTCTGCACGACGTACCCGTCGTCGGAGAGCCCGATCTCGAGGAGATCGCGGATATGACGTTCGTCGTCGATGACGAGAATACGCGCGGGTGCAAGCATCGTCGTCCGATCGTATGCCGCGACGCTGAGAACCGCCTGTGATATGCGGTCTTCATCTCGCTCTCAGAACATTATCAGCCCCACGACGTACAAGGGGGGTATGCACTCCAGCGCAACGCTCGCAGGCCTGCCCGATTCGCGCGTGGTCGTCGATCTCATCGGCGATCTCGATACGACGCTCGGTACGCTCGTCGCGACGACGCTCGCCGAACTCGTCTCGCACGGAACGAGCGACGTGCACGTTACGACGAAGCACGTCTCCGCGATCTCGAACGACGGGCTCGCCGCGCTCGAACGCGCGGTACTCGCCGCGCGAGCGGACGGAATCGCCGTCGCCGTCCATGCCGGAACGCGCAAGATGCGCTCCGCGTTCGCGCGCTCGGCGATGGTATCGTCGGAAGATCACCAGCCGATGGGCCGGTCGCGCCATCTGATGCTCGCCCGGCACGCGCTCGCGAGCCCGATGCCGTAGCCGAACGGCGGCAGGCCGCGGCGACCCGCGCGCGAGAGTAGTCGCGCGATGCGAACGTATGGCTACCGAGTCATCGACGTCTTTACGGACGTCGCTTTTTCGGGTAATCCCCTCGCCGTCTTCCTCGACGCACGCGAGCTCGGCGACGGCGAGATGCAATCGATCGCGCGCGAGCTCAATCTTTCGGAGACGGCCTTCGTCACGACGTCCACGCTCGAGGGCGCGCTCGCCAAGGTGCGCATCTTCACGCCGCGCGCCGAGATCCCGTTCGCGGGTCATCCGACGATCGGCACGGTGTTCGCACTCGTCACGGCGGGCCGCGTGCCGATCCGCACGACCTCGTTCGCGCTCGAAGAGGGCATCGGGCTCGTGAACGTCCGCATCGAACGTCGCGAGCCGTTCATGGCATGGCTGCGGACGCCGCCGATCTCGTTCGGGCCGGTCTTCGATCGCGGCACCTGCGTCCGCGCGCTCGGCCTCGCCGCGGACGATCTGCTCGGCGACTTACCGGTGCAGGCCGCCTCGGCGGGCAATCCGTTTCTCTACGTCGCGCTGCGCGACCGGGCCGCGGTCGATCGCGCCGTGCTCGACATCGCGGCGATGCGCCGGGCCGTCGATCATCCGGCGGGCGACGAGATCTTTCTCTTCGCGCAAACCGAGGACGGCGTCTACTCGCGCATGTTCGCCCCGGCGCTCGGCGTCCCCGAAGATCCCGCGACCGGGAGCGCGACGGGGCCGCTCGGTGCCTATCTCGTGCGCTACGGTCTGCTGCCGGCGCGCGAAGGCCAGGCGTTCACCAACGTCCAGGGCGTCGCGATGGGACGGCCCAGTACGATTCGCGGCGTCGTGCGCATGCGCGACGGCGACGTCGAGACCGTCGAGATCGGCGGAACCGCCGTCACCGTCATCGACGGCGCCCTCTCGCTGCAAGAAGCGCCCGTCACTGCGGTTTGAGGCTGCCGCCGCCCTGCGGTAATTCGCGCGGCCGCACGAACGTGAGCCCGATCTTCGGCACGTAGAAAAACCCGGGCCGGCCGCCCGTCGGCGCCGCGATCCCCTTCGCCGCGGCGTCGCTCGCGCCGAGCGCCGTCACGTACGCGCACGCCGTGAAGGCGCGGAACGCGACCGCCGTCGGGCTGGCGCGAAACGCATCGCGCTGCGCTTGCGTCGGGCCCGCGCC
>CAZZZK010000338.1:0-2661 GCA_964658555.1 Vulcanimicrobiota bacterium
CGCCGCCCGCGCGCGCGTCGACGCCCATCGAGCGCGCCTCCCGCGCCGCGTCGTACGGTAGCGCGGCGAGTTCCTCGCGGGCGCCGGGCGCGAGTTCGGGGACGCCCTCGTAGAAACCGGCGACGGCGATCCGGCCGTCGCCGTCGCGCAGCGTCGCGATCATGCGCGCGAGCGCCTCGATCGGGTTGACGACGAGGCCGCCGAAATACCCCGAATGCAGATCGGTCGCGGGGCCGTCGACGCGGACCTCCCAGTGCACGAGCCCGCGCAGCGAGACGGTCAGCGACGGCACGTCCTCCGCGAAGACCGCCGTATCGGAGACGACGACGAGGTCGCAGGCGAGCCGCTCGCGTTCGCGCGCGAGGAACGCCTCGAAGCTCGGCGAGCCGATCTCTTCCTCGCCCTCGACGACGACCTTTACGTTGATCGGCAGCGAGCCGCGCGTGCGCAGGTGCGCCTCGAGTGCGGCGAGATGCATCAGCACCTGACCTTTGTCGTCGACGGCGCCGCGGCCGTAGAGCTTGCCGTCGCGTTCGGTGCCGACGAACGGCGGCGAATCCCAGAGCGCGACCGGGTCTTCGGGCTGCACGTCGTGATGGCCGTAGACGAGAACGGTCGGCGCGCCCGGCGCGTGGAGCCACGATCCGTACGCGATCGGCAGGCCGTCCGTCTCGAGCACCTCGCACGCGGTGAGTCCCGCCGCGCGCATCCGCGCGACGACGGCCTCGGCGCTGCGGCGCACCTCGCCGTGCCGTGCGGGATCGGCCGAGACGGATTGGCACGCGATCCACGTCTTGAGTTCGTCGAGATAACGATCGCGATTCGCGCGGGCGTACTCCGCGGGCGTGGCGGTATCGAGCATCGCGCAGGCTTAGACGGCGCCCGTCAGCCGCTCCTCGTCCGCGTCCCGCGCCGGATCGCGTACGCGACGAACGCGAGCGCGATCGCCGCGACCCCGAGCGCCGACGAATGCGGATCGCCGGCCGCGGTCTGCACGACGAGCCACACGCCGACCGCGGCGAAGAGCACCGGCACGACGGGATAGCCGAAGACGCGGTAGGGTCGCGACGCATCCGGTTCGCGGCGGCGCGAAACGAAGATCGCACAGATCATGAAGACGGCCGAGACCCACGAGACGAGCGTGTAGAGGTTGCTGAGCGAATCGAACGATCCCGAGAGGAGCATCGCCGTCGTGAGGATCGTCTGCACGAGGAGCGCGGCAGTCGGAACGCGCGCACCCGGCGAGACGTGCGCGAGCGCGCGCGGCACGACCCCGTCGCGCGCGGCGGCGTAGACGATGCGCGGCCAGCTCATCAGCGTGACGTGCAGCGTGGAGAGCACGGAGAGAAAGAGCAGCGCCGCACCGATGCGGCCGGCGCCCGCTCCGAACACGCGCTCGATCGCGGCGACGCCGACCGAGGTTCCGGCCGGTGCGTTCGCGATCTCGTGCGGCGAGAGCACGAGGAAGTACGACGCGTTCGCGACGACGTAGGCGACGACGATCGCGATCATGCTCGTGCCGAGCGCGCGCGGGATGTTGCGGCCGGGCCGCGCGATCTCGCCCGCGATCATCGGCAGGCTCGCCCAGCCGAGATACGAGTAGAGCGCGCCGACGAGCGCCGCCGCGAATCCGGCGAGTCCGCCGCGCAGCGACGGCGGGATGCCCGCGCACGCGGCGTTCCCCGCGGCCTCGCCGAGCTGCGCGTACGCGGGCCGCGCGAACGCGAACACCACGGCCGGGATCGCGACGAGCATCGCGATCTTGAGCGCGCCGAACGCGATCGAGATCCCGCCGTTGAAGAACGCGGGCGCGAGGTTGACGGCGGCGAGCGCGAGCGTGATCGCGATCGCGAACGACGCCGCTCCGGCGACGTGGAACGCGGTCCCCGGCAGCGTGAACGCGAGCGCGTCGACCAGCTGCGGCGATATCGCGTGCGCGAAGATCGCCGTCCCCGCGGCGAGCGCGGCGGTCGAGGCCGGAGCGCCGATCGCGAGGACGATCCACGCGTACGGGAAGCCGCCGAGCTCGCCGTACGCGCGGCGCAGGAACGCGTACGGGCCGCCCGACTCCGGATGGAGCGCGCCGAGCTCGGCGAGCGTCAGCGCGCCCGCGAGCGAGAGCAGTCCGGCGACGACCCACGCCGCAAGCACGAGCGAGGGCGACCCGACGTTGCACGTCATCGCGCGCGCCTTGAGGAAGACGCCTTGCCCGACGACGTTGCTCACCGTCACGCCGATCGCGGCGTAGAGCCCCATCGTGCGCAGCAGATGCGGTTCGCCGCGCCCCGCACGTTCGATCGGACGCTACACCGTCTCGACGACGATGTCGTCGTTCGTGTAGATGTCGATGCGGCCCGCGACCTCGAGCGCCGCGCGTGCGATCCGCGCCGCATCGAGATCGCTGTGACGCACGAGCGCCATCGCCGCCGCCTGCGCGTAGGGGCCGCCGCTGCCGATCGCCGCGATCCCCTCGTCGGGTTCGATCACGTCGCCGTTGCCGCTGATGACGAAGAGATGGTCCGCCGTCCCGACCACGAGCAGCGCTTCGAGCCGCCGCAGCGCGCGGTCCTGGCGCCAATCTTTCGCGAGCTCGACCGCGGCGCGAACGATGTTGTTTTTGTATTCGCCGAGCTTGCCTTCGAATTTCTCGAGCAGCGTGAT
>CAZZZK010000339.1:0-2659 GCA_964658555.1 Vulcanimicrobiota bacterium
CGCGCTCGGGATGGACGCGTATCCGCCGTGTGCTTCCCTGGCTCCTCATCATCGTGCCGCTCGCGATCAGACTCGCGAGCGTCTTCACCGAACGAACGCCCGGCTCGCATATGCCCTCGAGCGTTCGGCTGATGCTCGCCGGGTCGCTCATGCTCGGTCTCGGCAAACTCCTGAATCTGCGATTGCGCCGCTCGCGGTTCGCGGGGATGACGATCCGCGATCTCGCCCTCGCGCTCGAGCGGCGCATCACCGGGCGGCGCTGATCGCTCCGCACCGTCGCTCGCATCGCACACCGTCTTCGCAACGAATACGGATGCCGCGTCCGAACCGGGCCGGCGCCGCGGACGGCACGGCATTCGCTCGGCGTCGCGTGCGGCTTAGCGGGCCGCGCCCTCGCGCTTGCGATTCACGAAGGCGCGGACGTCTTCGAGCGGGCGGCAGTTGAGGACTTCGGCGCGGGTGATCCACGCGCGGCGCGCGATCCCGACGGCGTAGGAAACGTTCGCGAGATCGCCTTCGCTGTGCGCGTCGCTATCGAGCGAGAACGTCACGCCGAAGTCGCGCGCGCGGCGGGCGAGCGAACTCGGGAGATCGAGGCGTGCCGGCTGGCCGTCGATCTCGAGCGCGGTGCCCGTGCGCGCCGCCGCGGCGAAGACCGCGTCGTAGTCGAATTCGTAGCCCGGGAACGACTCGCTGTTGCGGCCGGTCGGGTGGCCGATGATCGTGACGTAGGGATTCTCGCACGCGCGAATGATGCGCGCGGTCATCGCCTCGCGCGAGATGTTGAACGCGTCGTGAACGCTCGCGATCACGATATCGAGTTCGCGCAGCACGTCGTCGTCGTAATCGAGCGAGCCGTCGCCCTTGATGTCGACCTCGGCCGAGCAGAGCGTCACGATGCCGTGTTTCGCACCGAGATCGCGCGCGAGCCCACGCTGTAGGCGCAGGTCGTTCGGGTCGAGACCGATGCGCCTGCGGCCCCACGAGTGATCGGAGATCGAATGATACGGATAGCGCTCGGCGGCACTCGCGATCATTCGCTCGAGCGTATCCTTGCCGTCGCTCCACGTGCAGTGCATGTGGAAATCGCCGCGCAGATCGCCGAGCGAGACGGGCTCCGGCAGCGTGCCCGCGAGCGCCGCATCGATCTCGCCGATCCCGAGCCGCATCTCGGGGGCGATGAACGGCAGCCCGATCGCCGCGTAGACCTCCTCCTCGGTGCGGCACGTCGTGTTCGCGCCGCTCGCGACGTCGAGCACGCCGTTCTCGCTCACGCGAAGTCCCCTGCGCACCGCGTATTCGCGCAGCTGGATGTTGTGCTCGCGCGAACCCGTGAAGTGCTGTAGTAAATTGCCGTAAACGTTTTGCGGGAGGACGCGCAGATCGATCTGCAAGCCGTTCTCGATCCAGATCGAGGCCTTCGTCACGCCTTCCGCGAGCACGGCCTGCGCCCGCTCCCACCGCACGAAGCGCGCGATCACGTCGCCCGGCTCCGCGGACGTGCAGACGAGATCGATATCGCCGACGGTCGATTCCGCGCGCCGCAGGCTGCCGGCGTACTTCAGGTCGTTCGCCTTCCCGCCGGCCGCGAGGTACGCGATCGCGAGCTTCGCGATCGGCAGCGCGCGGCCGATCGGCGTGCGCGAACGGCGGCCCTTGTAGGCGAGGATGCCGCGCTTGATGTTCTCGAGCGACTTGCTTCCCAGGCGCGCGAATCCGGCGAGGGCACCCGCGTCGAGCGCCCGCTCGAGATCCGCGAGCGACGCGATGCCGCGCTCGGCGAAGAGCGCCTGCGCCGTCTTCATGCCGATCCCTTGCACGCCGAGCACCTCGACGAGCGTCGCGGGATATTTCGACGCGAGCTCGCGATGATACGCGCTACCGCCCGTCTCGACGATCTCCGCGATTCGGGCGGCGATCGTCTTGCCGACGCCGGGCAGGCCTTGCAGTTCGCCCGAAGCGATCAGCTCCGGCAGCGGCGGCGCGTTCTCGATCGTCTCCGCGGCCCGCTCGTACGCCATGAACTTGTAGAACGATTCGCCCGCGAACTCCATGAGCGTCCGCGTTTCGCGAAGGAGGGAGGCGACTTCCGAGTTTGACGGCGGGCGATTCACAAGAGGTGCGATTTCGTCGAATCCGTACGAACATCCCATGCTGCGCGACGTGCGCCTCGATTCGAGCGTCTTCAATCTTCCCATCGAGAAAATGCGCGCCGGATATTACTCCGACACGTATTTCAATCGCGCCCGCGAGATCATGGAACGCGACGGCCGCCGTCAGCACGTCCGGATGCAGGTCTTCCAGCGTAGCGCGTCCGTGCTATGCGGTATCGACGAGGCGATCGCGATCCTTCGCGAGTGCAGCGGTCGCGAGACGGCGGGCGGCTGGACCGGCGGCTGGGACGAGCTCGCCGTACACGCGCTGCACGACGGCGACGAGATCGAGCCGTTCGAGCCGGTGCTCACGATCGCGGGCGATTACACGCTCTTCGCGCACCTCGAAACCTGTTATCTCGGAGCCCTGTCGCGACGCACGCGCATCGCGACGAACGCCCGCGAGATCGTCTCCGCCGCCGATGGTAAGGAAGTGTTGTTCTTTCCCGCGCGCTTCGATCACCACCAGATGCAGACGGGCGACGGCTACGCCGCGTACATCTCGG
>CAZZZK010000340.1:0-2658 GCA_964658555.1 Vulcanimicrobiota bacterium
CACCGCGCCGCTGCGCGAGAAGATGCCGCTCGGCCCGCTCGCCGGGAAGACGATCGTCCTGACGGGGACGCTGCCGTCGCTGACGCGCGAGGAGGCGGCCGCGCTCGTGACCGGCGCGGGCGGAAAAGTCGGCTCGGCGGTCAGCAAGAAAACGAGCTACGTCGTCGCGGGCGCGGAGGCCGGTTCGAAGCTCGCGAAGGCGCAGGCGCTCGAGATACCGGTGCTCGACGAAGACGGATTACGCGCGCTCGTCGCGGGATAGCGCCTGCAGGTCGGGCCCGGCCGTTCTGCGTACTACGCCCGAACCCCCGAAAATTAGATTCCTGTGGAGTGTAACTCATGCCGAATGATGCTTTCGGCCACTCGCAGCCTCACTTGCACGACGATGCGTCGGGCGAGGCTGTCGTGGCACAACGTGGATTCGCGACTCGCGCGATCCGTTCAGGCCAGGATCCGTGCGCCGCGACCGGAGCGACCATCGTCCCCGTCTACCAGACCGCGACGTTCACGCAGAGCGCGGTCGGCCAGACGAAGGGCTACGATTACACGCGTTCGGGGAATCCGACGCGCTCGGCGCTCGAGCGGCAGCTCGCCGATCTCGAGAACGCGCGCTTCGCGACGGCATACGGCTCGGGGATGGCGGCCGCGAACGGCGCGTGCTCGCTGCTCGTCGCGGGCGATCACATCGTCGCGACGAAAGATCTCTACGGCGGCACGCACCGGCTCTTCAGCGAGGTGCTGCCGCGGTACGGGATCGCGACGTCGTTCGTCGACATGTGCGACCTCGCCGAGACGCGCGCCGCGATCCGCCCGAATACGAAGATGTTCTGGGTCGAAACGCCGACCAATCCGCTGCTGCGCATCATCGATATCGCCGCGATCTCCGCGCTGAAGACGGCCGGGCAGGTCGTCGTCGTCGACAACACGTTCGCGACGCCGTATTGGCAACAGCCGCTCGCGTTCGGCGCCGACGTCGTGATGCACTCGACGACGAAATATCTCGGCGGCCATAGCGACGTCGTCGGCGGGATCGTGATCACGGACGATCCGGATCTGCACGCGCTCATCGCGTGGCATCAAAACGCCGTCGGTGCGGTCCCCGGCCCGTGGGACGCCTATCTCACGATGCGCGGGGCGAAGACGCTCGCACTGCGGATGCGCGAGCACGAGCGCAACGCGCGCGCGGTCGCCGCGTACCTCGAAGCGCACGACGAGGTCGACGCCGTCTACTATCCGGGCCTCGCATCGCACGAGCATCACGAGCTCGCGAAGAAGCAGATGCGCGGCTTCGGCGGGATCGTCTCGTTCCGGCTCGCGGGCGGAGCCGAACGCGCGCTCGCCTTCGCGCGCTCGACGAAGATCTTCAATCTCGCGACCTCGCTCGGCGGCGTCGAGTCGCTCGTCTGCAGTCCGTGGACGATGACGCACGGCTCGATCCCCGCCGAAGAGAAGATCGCGCTCGGGGTGACGCGCGAATTGCTCCGGCTCTCGGTCGGCATCGAAGACGAAGCCGATCTCATCGCCGATCTCGAAGCCGGCTTCGCGCTCTCGCGCGAGCAGAAAGCGATCTACGCGGTCGCGTGATCGCGGATCAGTCGGCGGGAACGAACGCGGCGAGCGAGCCGGGTCCGCTTCCTGCCCGCGCGGCGAGCGCCGCGTCGCGTTCCGGCAGCGCGAACCCGAGCGCGTTCGCGACGTCGCCAGCGACGACGCCGACCGCGCGCGTCCGAGCGACGTAGCGCGCGGCGAGGCCGTGCCAATAGGCGCCGGCGCGCGCGGCGTCGACGGGCGCGAGCCCCTGCGAGAGCAGCGTCGCGACGATCCCCGTCAGCACGTCGCCCGTTCCGGCGGTCGCGAGCGCGTTCGTCCCGGTCACGTTGACGTGCATCGTCGCCCCGTCGTCGACGAGCGTCGCGTTGCCCTTGAGCAGCGTGGTGATGCCGGTCCGTTCGACGAACGCGCGCAGCCGCGCGACGCGCGTGCCGGGTTCGATCGGACCGCCGCCGTCGATACGCGCGAACTCGCTTTCGTGCGGCGTGAGGACGCAGCGCTTGCCGCGTAGGATCTCGAGGCGATCGCGCAGCACGGTGAGCGCGCCCGCGTCCGCGACGAACGGCAGGTCGATCTCGGCGAGAAAGCCGGCCACGATCTCCGCCGTTGCGTCGTCCGTCTCGAGGCCGGGGCCGATCGCGATCGCGCTCGCGTGCGCGGTCAGCCCGCGCAGCGTCGCGATCGCCGCGGCGGGATCCCGCGCGTCGTACGGCATCGCGACCTGCTCGACGAGATGCGCGCGCAGGCTCGCGAGCGCACCCGAGCCGATCGCGACCGTCACGTAGCCCGCGCCCGCGCGCGCCGCGCCGAGCGTGCAGAGGACGCCCGCGCCCGGAAAGCGTTCGGAGCCCGCGATCACGAGCGGGGCGCCGGAACGCCGCTTGTCGGACTCCGCGTGACGGCGCGGGAGCAGCGCGAGAAACGCGCGGTCGTCGAGCGCGGCGTACGCGTCGCCCGCGACCGCGGCGAGCTCGTCCGCGATGCCGAGATCGCCGACGAAGACGGTCCCGGCGCATTCGCGCGCCGGCTCGAGGAGGAGGCCGAGCTTCGGCGCGCCGAGCGTGACCGTCGCCCGCGCGCGGATCGCGTCGTCGTCCGCGGCGCCGG
>CAZZZK010000341.1:0-2651 GCA_964658555.1 Vulcanimicrobiota bacterium
CGCGGCGCCGCACATCGCGAGCGCGAGCGCGCACGCTGCAACCTTCAAAGGGCGGCCGGCCGTCGAGTCGAGCATGATCACGCTGACGATCAACGGTTCGGAGCGCCGCGTCGACGTCCCGGGCGACATGCCGTTGCGGTGGGTGATCCGCGACGTCGTCGGGCTCACCGGGACGAAATTCGGCTGCGGCGTCTCGCAATGCGGCGCGTGTACCGTCCACCTCGACGGCACGGCGATTCGCTCGTGCGTGACGCCCGTCTCGCTCGCCGAAGGCAAGAAGGTGACGACGATCGAGGGGCTCTCGCACGACGCGTCGAGCCCGCTGCAGCGCGCGTGGATCGCCGAGCAAGTCCCGCAGTGCGGGTATTGCCAGTCGGGCCAGATCATGCAGGCGGCCTCGCTGCTCGCGAAGACGCCCGATCCGACGGACGACGAGATCGCGTCGGCCATGAACGGCAACCTCTGCCGCTGCGGCTGTTACGGACGGATCCGGAGCGCGATCCGCGTGGCCGCGCGAGACGGCGCGAAGGCGTCCGCGTGACCCGCGTCTCGCGCGGCGGCTTCCTTCGGAGCACGACGGCGGCGGGCGCGGCGCTCGCACTCGGGGCGAGCCTCGACGGATGCGCGAAATCCGAAGGGCCGGGGGCGGGGCCCGCGGGCAAAGCGCTCGCGCCGAACGTCTGGGTGCGGATCGCGCCGGACGATACGTACACGTTCACGCTCGCCAAGTCGGAGATGGGTCAGGGGATCGAGACCGGTCTGACGACCGTCGTCGCCGAGGAGCTCGACGTCCCGTTCGAGCGGATGACGGTCGAGTTCGCGCTCGCGAAACCCGCGTATAAGGATATCGTCTTCGGCGACATGACGACGGGCGGCAGTACGAGTACGGCCGATTCGTGGACGCCGCTGCGGATCGCGGGGGCGACCGCTCGCGCGATGCTCGTGCTCGCCGGGGCGAAGCGCTGGAACGTCGAGGCGGCGTCGTGCACCACGCACGCCGGGACGGTCGTACATGCCGGTTCGAAGCGGACGGCGACGTACGGCGAGCTCGCGAGCGACGCGGCCGCACTCGACGTGCCGTCGGCGTCCCGCTCAAAGCGCCGAAGAATTTCACGCTGATCGGTAAGCGCGATCTCAAGCGCAACGACATCCCGGGCAAGGTCGACGGCCGCACGAAATACGGCATCGACACGGTCGTGCCCGGGATGGTCTACGCGAGTATCGAGCGGCCGCCCGTATTCGGCGGCTCGGTAAGATCGTTCGATGCGAAGAAGGCGAAGGCGATCGCGCACGTCCTCGACGTCGTCGAGGTGCCATCGGGCGTCGCCGTGGTCGCCGCGAACACGTGGGCCGCGTTTGCGGGCCGCAAGGCGCTCGCGATCGCGTGGAACGACGGGCCGAACGCGACGCTCGATACGAAGGCGCTGTTCGCGCAGGCGCACGCCGAAGTCGCGAACGCGAAGGTCGCCAAACGCGTCGGCGATCCGGCGGCCGCGCGCGGACGCGTCGTCGAGGCGACCTACGAGTTTCCGTTCCTCGCACACGCGGCGATGGAGCCGATGAACGCGACGGCCGACGTGCGCGAGGACTCGTGCGAGGTCTGGGCGCCGACGCAGGTGCAGACGCGCGCGCTCGACATCGCGACCAAGATCACGGGGCTGCCCGAGAGCGCCTGCCGCATCCACACGACGTACATCGGCGGCGCGTTCGGGCGCAGGCTCGATGCCGATTACGTCGCCGACGCCGTCTCGGTCTCGAAGGCGATCGGCAAGCCCGTCAAAGTGACGTGGACGCGCGAAGACGATACGCAGCACGATTTCTACCGGCCGCTCAGCGTGAACGTCCTGCGCGGGACGCTCGACGAGCGTGGGACGCTCGTCGCGCTCTCGCATACCGTCAGCGCGTCGTCCGTCATGCGCCGCTGGGCCCCGCCGCTCTTCAAGAACGACGTCGACATGTCGGCCCTCGACGGCGCCGTCAACGTTCCGTACGGCGTCGCGAATTTCGAAGCGCGCTACGCCGATCCCGAGCACGGGATCCCGGTCGGATTCCTGCGGGCGCCGGCGGCGAACGCGAATACGTTCGCGACGGAGACCTTCGTCGACGAACTCGCGCACGCCGCGGGAAAAGACCCGATCGCGTTCCGGCTCGCGCTGCTCGAGCAGAATCCGCGCGCGGCCGCCGTCCTGCGCGCCGTCGACGCGCGTGCGAAGGGCCGCCCCGTCCCGCACGGCGCGGCGCGCGGCGTCGCGCTCTGCTACTGGGGCGGCAGCTACGGCGCGCTCGTCGCCGACGTCTCGCTCGAGAACAAGAACGTCCTCGTGCACCACGTGATCATGGCGGTCGATCCGGGGGTCGTCATCAACCCCGACGTCGTCTCCGCGCAGGTGCAGGGCGCGATCACCTACGGCCTCGCGATGGCGCGCGCGTCGAAGATCACGATCGCGAAGGGCCGCGTCGAGCAGAGCAACTTCTACGATTATCTCGTGCTGCGGACGCAGGACGCGCCGAACATCGACGTCGTCATCGTGCCGAGTTCGGAGAAGCCGACGGGGATCGGCGAACTCGGGACGCCGCCGATCGCGCCCGCGGTCGCGAACGCCGTCTTCGCGCTCGGCGGGAAGCGGATCCGCTCGCTGCCCTTCTCGGAC
>CAZZZK010000342.1:0-2646 GCA_964658555.1 Vulcanimicrobiota bacterium
CGGCCGCGACGAGCGCGCCGGGTCCGACGGTCGCGCCGTTGAGCACGACCGCGTTCATCCCGACGAGCGCTCCGTCCCCGATCGTGCAGTCCTCCATCACCGCGCCGTGTCCGATGGTCACGTCGGCGCCGACGATCGTGCTGCCGCCCTCCGTAACGTGCAGGACCGCGTTATCTTGAACGCTCGTGCGCGCGCCGATGCGAATCGGGCCGTTGTCGCCGCGCACGACTGTGCCGAACCAGATGCTCGCCTGCGCTCCGACCTCGACGTCGCCGATCAGGACCGCCGTCGGTGCGACGAACGCGGTCGGATGGACGAGCGGCGTCTTCCCTCGGTATTCGATGAACATCGTGAACCTCGCGCGAAGCGACTGCGGAGCGAGGTTTTTCCCCCTCTCGCGCGAGGGTCCTAGGCATGGCAGAACACCGGCACACGACGCCGCTGCGCGGCACGAAAGCCGTTCCGAATCCGGTTCCGGGCAACGCGGAATACGCCGACGTCAACTACCGCTATGCAGGGCGGGTCGGGCACATCCACGAGGTCGTCACGATCGGCGGCCGCGAGCTCGCGAAGGTCGGGTTCGACGATCGTAAGATCGTCTATTATCTCCTAAGCGATCTGGAGCTCGACGAACGTGCCGAACGCGGCACGTTTCACGATCGCGAGTGATGCGACGGCCGGCTAGCGGCCGGCGAGATCGTCTCCCGAGAGTTCGAGGCCCACGCCGCGAAAGATCAGCTCGACCGAACGGCGGTCGACGCGTTCGCCGCTGAGGCATCGCGTCAGCGTCCGCAGGCCGACCTTCGCACGCGCGGCGCAACGTTCGAGCGTGAACCGGGATCCGTCGCGCGCTTCCCGCTCCGCCCGTTCGAGATGGCGGCGCGCCGCGAGGAATCGCTCCATTCCGGAGCCCGAGAGAACGACGCCGCGGTTTCGTAGCACGACGCCCGGGGCGCGACTCTGCAGTTGCTCGTGCATACGGAAAACTAACGGCCGTCCCCGCTCCGCGGTTTGGGGTGAGTTCGGGAATTTTGGCTATTCGAAGCGGAAGGTCGCGGCGAGCGCCAAGCGCGTCCGCGCCCACGAGCCCGCCGCGGCCGCGAGCGCGAGCGCGAACGGAGCGTACTCGACGGCGTGCAGCGCCTGGTCCCCGAGGCTGCCCGGTGCGACGAGATCGCCCGTGGCGTAGACGACGGGGACGAGCAGCGTCCAGGCGACGAGCGCGAGCGCGAGCGGCCGCATCTGGCCGGCGAACGCGCCGAGCCCGGGCGCGAGCGGCAGCAGTGCGACGAAGACCGTGAGATACCACGGGAAGACGCTCGGCGCGAGGAGCAGGTACGCGAGGACGACCGCGATCGTCAGCGCGACGCGGTCGGCGCCCCGGCGCCCGGCGAGAGCCGCGGCGAAGACGGCCCCCGCGAAGACGAGCAGCGATCCGGCGTTCCCGAGCACGATGTGGAACGAATCGTTGAAGTGCGTCGAGAGCGCGAACGCGCCGAGGAATCCGAGTGCGTGCCCGTGCCAGAGATAGAACGGCGCGTAGCCCGCGACGACGAGCGCGACGGCGATCGCCTCGAAGCGCGAGCTCTTGAAGCGGTTGAAGAAGATCGGGATCAGCGCGAGGGGATAGATCTTCGCGAGTACCGCGACGGCGAGGCCGAGCGCGCCGAGGAACGGCCGGCGGGCCTCGAATGCGGCGAGCGATGCGACGAGCGCCGCGATCACCCAGCCCTCGGCGTGCCCGGCGTGGGCGAACTCGGTGATGACGAGCGGGCTCCACGCGTAGAGTGCGGCCCGGCCCAGCGGCAGACCCGCGCGTCGCAGTGCGACGAGGATGAGGCCGAGCGCCGCGAGGTCGCCGAGTACGGCGATCGCCTTGATGCCGAGGATGTCGTGCGAATCGACGAGCGCGGCGAGCGCGAAGAGGCCGAGGTCGAGCGGCGGATACATCGTCGGCACGGTCGGGCGATCGATGTGCTCGTACAGGCCCGGATAGGCGGCATGCTCGCGCGCGAGTTCGGCGGACGACGGGGTCGTGTTGTAGGGATCCTGACCGTCGACGATGAGCCGGCCGTCCCAGAGATAGCGGTAGACGTCGTTCGAATGCAGCGGCGCGAGCGGCAAGAGGGCGCCGCGTGCGACGATCGCGACGACGGCGATCAGCAGCACCACGCGCGGTCCCGATCGATTCCAGAGAACCGACGCGCCCCACGTCCCCGCGGCGGCGAGCATCACGTACGCCGCGATCGCGGGCGTCGTGCCGCCGTAGCGCGCCGCGGCGAGCCCGAACGCGACGGCCGCGTCGACGACGAGAAAACCGGCGATGAGCGCGCGAACCATCGAGCCCGTGCCCTCCGCCTGGGAGCCGTTCGTGACGCGGAACATATAATCGCTCTATCGGCAGGTTGGGTACCGACCAGGAATGCGTCGATCGATCCTCGCCCTCGGATTCGCCGCCGTCGCCGGCTACCTGCTTCTCACGGGCCGCAGGCACGATCTTCGCGGGAAGCACGTGCTCGTGACCGGCGGCGCGCGCGGTCTCGGCTTGCAACTGGCGCGCGAAGCCGCGGCGCGCGGTGCGCGGCTCGGCCTCTGCGCGCGCAGCGCGGACGAACTCGCGGCCGCCGCGGCGGAGTTTTCCGCGCG
>CAZZZK010000343.1:0-2636 GCA_964658555.1 Vulcanimicrobiota bacterium
CCCCCGCCGCGAAGATCGTCGTCTACTTCGCTCCGAATACCGATCAGGGCTTCCTCGACGCCGTGACGACGGCGATTCACGATACGGCGAACGCGCCGACGATCGTCTCGATCAGCTGGGGCGGGCCGGAATCGACGTGGACGCAGCAGGCCGCGACGAATTTCGATACGGCGTTCGCCGACGCGGCGACGCTCGGCGTGAGCGTGCTCGTCGCCGCGGGCGACGGCGGCTTCACCGACGGCGTGTCGGACGGCGCGGCGCACGTCGACTTTCCGGCATCGAGCCCGCATGCGACCGCGTGCGGCGGGACGCGGCTCGTCGTCGCCTCGTCGGGTGCGGCGACGGACACGGTGTGGAACGATCTCCCGAGCGGCGGCGCGACGGGCGGCGGCGTCAGCGACCTCTTCGCGCTCCCGTCGTTCCAGAGCGCGGCCGGCGTGCCGCCGTCGATCAATCCGGGCGGACGCGTCGGGCGCGGCGTGCCCGATGTCGCGGGCAACGCCGATCCGCAGACCGGATACGTCACGCGCGTCGACGGTCAGCAGATCGTCGTCGGCGGAACGAGCGCCGTCGCGCCGCTCTGGGCGGGGCTCGTCGCGCGACTCAACGCGGCGCTCGCGAAGCCGCTCGGCGCGCTCAACCCGACGCTGTACGCGACGCCTGCCTCGTTCTTCGACGTCGTATCGGGGACGAACGGCGGGTATTCGGCGGAAACGGGATGGGACGCGTGCACCGGCCTCGGCCGGCCGATCGGCACGGCGCTCGCGAGCGCGGTCGGAGCGGCGCCGAAGACGTAACGCCGCCGGACGGTCGGGGAACGGAAGCGTCGCCGCCGGAACGGCCGCCGACCGACGGACGCACTCCGTCGCACTCCGAGGCGAGACCGGCCCGTTCGGAACGCGGTGCGGCGAAACGTCGCTCGAACGAACGCGTTACAGCCGCCGCACGGAGATCGAACCGAGACTCGAACGGAGCCGGCGCCGTTGCCGGTCGTACCGAGACCCCTGACGTCGGAGCTCGCGTCGATGTTCGACGGTGATTCCGCGATCGCGATCCTTCCGTCGTCGGTCCGTGCGCGAACGTGCGTCGCGGCGCGTCGTGCGGTGATCGCTCCGCTTTGCGTCTGCAGATCGAGCGGGCCGCGGGCGTCGCGAACGTCGACGCCGCCGTGGCGCTGCCGCGTTCGAACCGCCGCATCGTTCGGAACGCGCACCCGCAGCCGGACGCGGATCGCGTCATCGACGTGCCCGCCGAAGAACGGATCGTCTTTCGGCGCGTCGCCGGCGAATGCGAGCGAGATGCGGGTCGTGCCGCCGCCGGCTGCGACGATCGCCTTCACCGGCGTCGACCGGCCCCGGAGCATCGTGACCGTCGCCTCGACGGGCCCGTCTCCCGGGACCACCTCGACGTCGACCGGTCCGTACCGGTCGACCCCGTGCGTGTCGACCGTCACCGCCCGCGCCGCCGGTGCCGTCGCGGCGAGCGCGGGCCGTGACGGCATCGCGACGGCGAGCGCCGCGACGGATTGCAGCACGAAGATCGCGAGCACGACGAACGATCGCCTCATGCCGCACCGACGGCGGCTCTCCCGTCGATGTTTCGCCGCCGTTCGCGACCGCGGGTCGCGGCCGCGTCGCGTGCCTCGGCGGGTCGCTTCACGGGAATGACGATGCGATGACGTACGACGTGGCGATCCTCGGCGGCGGAGCGGCGGGCTTGAACGCGGCTCGGCACCTCGCTCGGCTCGGCCGAACGGTGGTCGTCGTCGAAGCGAGCGACCGTCTCGGCGGCCGCCTGCGTCAAGCGGGCGATCCCCGGTCGCCCGTCCCGATCGAGCTCGGGCCCGAATTCGTGCACGGGAAGCCGAGCGTGACGCTCGCTCTCCTCCGCGCGTACGGGACGACGACGATCGCGTGCGAGGGTGCGTCGTTTACGAACGCCGATTCGAGCGCGCCGCGAGAGTTGGAGGACGATCCGTTCGATGCGGCGAGCCGGCTTATCGCGAACGTCGACCGCTCGCGGGCCGAGAGCGTCGCGGCCTTTCTCGAACGCACCGCCGCGACCGACGACGATCGGCGCGCCGCGCGCTGGACGCGCACGCTCGTCGCCGGCTTCGATGCCGCCGACCCCGCGATCGCGAGCGCGGCCGCGATCGCGGAGGAATGGACGGGCGATGCGAGCGCGGACGGCGGGCAATCGCGCCCGCTCGGCGGATACGGCCCGCTCGTCCGGCACCTCGCGACATCGCTGCCCGAGACCGTCCGCGTCCGCTTCGACGCGCGCGTGATACGCGTCGCACCGTCGGCGAGCGGCGTGCGGGTCTCGATCGCGCGGCGACCGATTGCCGGTGCCGGCCGAAGCGGAGGATCTCGCGCGTTCGACGATCGACGCGACGGCGAAGACGCATTCGATCGCTACGACGACGGTGGTGGGACCGACGGTGTCGAGCCTGCGGACTCGTTCGAGACGATCTCCGCGCGGGCGGCGATCGTTACGTTGCCGCTCGGGATGTTGCAGCGCGATCCGGCGCGCGGTGGCGTCGCGTTCGATCCTCCGCTCGGCGCGGTCAAACGCCGCGCGCTCGACGGGATCGTCATGGGGCCGGTCGTCAAGGTCGTGCTGCGCTTCGCGATCCC
>CAZZZK010000344.1:0-1461 GCA_964658555.1 Vulcanimicrobiota bacterium
CTCGATGCTCGCGAGCTGGTGACTCGAGAGGACGAGCGTCGTGCCGTTCGCAGCGAACTGCTCGACGATCGCGAGCATGATCTCCGCGTTGACGGGATCGAGTCCGGAGAACGGCTCGTCGAGCACGAGCACGTCCGGGTCGTGCAGGACGGCGCTCGCGAGCTGCACCTTCTGCTGATTGCCCTTCGAGAGTTCGCCGCACGCGCGCGCCGCGTAAGCGCCGAGCTCGAGACGGTCGATCCAGCGTTCGCCGCGCGCGGCGGCGTCGCGCGCGGAGAGCCCGTGCAGGCGCCCGAAATACGCGATCTGATCGCGCACCTTCATCTTCGCGTAGAGCCCGCGCTCTTCGGGCAGATAGCCGAAACGGCGTCGCACCGCGAGGTCGATCGGCGCGCCGTTCCACGAGATCCGGCCGCGATCGGGCGCGAAGATGCCGAGGATCATCCGCATCGTCGTCGTCTTGCCCGCGCCGTTCGGGCCGAGCAGGCCGAAAACGCCTCCGGGCCGGGCGGAGAAGCTCACGTCCCGAACGGCTTCGATCGTTCCGAACGAACGGCTGACGGCATCGACCACCAGCATCGTCGGGGCGCGTTCGCTACGCCGCGCGGCGTTCCGCGCACCGGCGCGCCACGAGGCAGGAGCGTCGCGTTTTCGGCGCGATGTGCGAAGCGTGAGCGACGGCGAACGATCGCGCGGCGACGCCGCGAAGAATTGGGGCGCGACGGCCGCCGAGGTCGCGTCGACGTTCGCCTGCGACGCGCTCGGATTCGCGCACGACGACGTCTATCACCGGGCGATCGACGTCGCCGCTCCGAGCGGCCTCGTCTTCCGCTGGCTCTGCCAGCTGCGCGCCGCGCCGTACAGCTACGATCTCATCGATAATTTCGGGCGGCCGAGCCCGCGCGAACTGCAGCCGCCGCTGCAGCGGCTCGCGCTCGGGCAGCGCGCGATGACGCTCTTCCGCATCGCCGGCTTCACGCGCGGGCGCGACCTCACGGTCGTGCTCGGGTCGCGCGCGTACGCGGCCGTCTTCGGCGATCTCGCGGGCACCTACCGCATCGATCCCGCGCCGAACGGATGCCGGCTCGTCGCGCGGGTGCTCGTGCGCTACCCCCGCGGACGGCTCGGACGCGCGCTGCGCGAGATCGGCCCGTTCATCGATCTCGTCATGTTCCGCAAGCAGCTCCGAACGCTGCGCGATCTCGCCGAACGCGACGCTCAGCGATCGGTCGTCGAAAACGCGCCGTAACGCGGTTCGGCGGCGTTCGCGCCGCGGACCGCGTGCCAGACGAGGTCGTTGAGCGTCGCATCGGGGACCGCGTCCTCGTGCGAGAAATCGAGCCGCGCGCTCTCGCGTGCGCGGTACGCCGTCGCGGCGTTCTTCGCGTCGATATCGATGCGTTCGGGCAGCGCGTCGTAGGGCCGCAGATCGGGCGTCGCCCGGAACGCGTCGTAGAGCGG
>CAZZZK010000344.1:1471-2623 GCA_964658555.1 Vulcanimicrobiota bacterium
GCGGCCGCGCGGCCGCATCGTACGCGGACATCGGCGGCAGGCCGAGCACGATCTCGATCGTGCGCACGATCCCCGCCGTCGAGTAGTGCGCGTGCTGCACGCCGCCCGCGGCGTACGGGCTCTCGACGTACGCCGGCATGCGCTGCGCGTCGACGTGATCGGGTCCGTTCTGCGCGTCGTCCTCGACGATGAAGACGGCCGTCTCGCTCCAGTATCTCGAATGCGAGAGATGGTCGAGCATCCGGCCAACCGCGAGATCGTTCTGCGCGTTGAAGGCGCTCGGCGTGAGCGAGCCCGGTTTCGTGCCCGCGGTATGGTCGTTCGGAAAGCGCATGATCTCGAGCTGCGGAAGCGTGTCCGTCTTCGCGTAGGCGTCGAACTCGCGCGCCCACTCCGCCTCGCGCGCGAGGTCGCTCGTCCCGAGATCGAAGCCGGCGAAGTGCGGATCGGTCGCGGCCGCGAGATCCGCCATGTGCGACCGGACGACGCCCGCGGGATCGGCGTCGCTGACGAATTCGCCGTAGTTGCGCATCGTCACGCCGTGCCGCGCCGCGTCGTTCCAGATGTAGCCGGCATGCGGTGTCGATGCGACCGCGCCGTCTTCGAAATCGTAGAGCTTGCGCCGGTTGCCGTAGACCTCGGGCCACATGTGTTCGAGATAGTCGTTCGCGAACGCGGCGGTCGACCAGTTGTGTCCGTCGGCGCTGACTTCCGCATCGGCGAACGTATCGTCGAGGATCCCGAACCGGCGCGCGATCGCGTGTTCGTTCGGCGTCGTGCGCTCGCCGAACAGCGCGAGCGACGGATCGCCGTTCGCGCCGGCGAGGTCGCCTAAGACCTGATCGTACGTGCGGTTCTCCTTGATGATGTAGATGACGTGGCGGATCGGTCCGTTCGCGCGGATCGGCGTGTCGGGCGGCGCCGCGACGCCGCCGCCTGCGTTCGGGCCTTCGCCCGCGACGACGCTCCGCGTGCCGCTCGCGAGCTCGGCGTCGCTCGGGATCGCGATGCGCCGCACGCTGCCGACCATCGACGACGCGACGTAGCCCGACGCGTCGTTCCCGCGACGGCGCACGAACGGCTCGAACTTCGGATTGGCGTGCCCGCTCTCGCCCATCCCGTCGACGACGTCGAGCGAGGCGCCGGGCGCGA
>CAZZZK010000345.1:0-2599 GCA_964658555.1 Vulcanimicrobiota bacterium
GCTCGGCGCGGTGGTCGACGGCTGTCCGCCGGGGTTGACGCTCTCCGAAGCCGAGCGCGACCGGATGGACGGCGAGCGCCGCTCCGAACGCCCCGCAGCCGCACACCGCCGAGCGTCCGTCGCGCGTTCGCCGGAAACGGAACGCCGCGTAGACGCTCGCCGCGACGAAGCAGGCCGCGAGCGGATGGACGTCCGCGCGCGTTCCGCGGCTCCAGACGACGTCCGTCGCATCGAAGAGATACGCGCTCGCGACGGCGAGCCACGTGCGCCGCGTCTCGTCGCGCACGAGCGCGTAGACGAAGAGGCCCGTCGCGCAGGCGGCGAGCGAGGAGAACAGCGACATGCGCCACGCGATGCTTCCCGCGGCGAGCGCGTGCGCGAAGAGCCACCCGAGCCCGACGTAGAGCGGAAATCCGGTCGGATGGGCGATCCCGCCGATCCACGGGACCGTCTGCATCTCGCCGACGTCCCAGAACTGAACGTCACGCTGACCCGTGATCGCGTACAGCGCGAGGATCGGCGCGACCGCGGCGATCGCGCCGAGGACGCCCGGTCGCCGAACGGTCTCGACCTATCCCACCTTCTGCTTCTGCAGCCCGTCGTTCGGCAGCGTCAGGTCGATGCCGGCTTCGCGCGCCGCGCGCCGTTCCGCGAGCTGCGAGTAGACGCGGAGTTCGGCGATGTCGCGCGGGAAGATCAGCCCGAGCGCCCAGTCGAAGGCGACCCGGATCTGGCGGTCGACGCCGGGCAGCCGCAGCAGATAGTACATCCGCCACAGCAGCCACGCGAAGAAGCCCTTGATGAGGAACTTGCCGTACAGGCCGGCGACGCCGCGCCGCGCGCCGAGCGACGCCATCATGCCGAGCGAGTCGAAGACGAACGGGCGAAGCGGCTCGCCGCGCAGCGTCGCGACGATGTTGTCCGCGAGGACCGGCCCTTCGCGCAACGCGTGCTGCGCCGTGGGCGGATAGACCCCGCCGCCGCGCTCGGGGATCGACGCGCAATCGCCGAGCGCCCACACGCCCGGATAGCCCGGGACCGCGAGCTCCGGCGTCACGACGATCGAGCCGCCGCGGCCGGTCGCGATCGGTAGCGCGGCGACGGCGGGCGACGGCTTCACGCCCGCGCTCCAGACGATCGTCGAGGTCGGGATCGTCCCGCCGTCCTTGAGCTGCAGCCCCTCGTCGTTCGCACCGGCGACGAACGAGTCGAGCATGACGTTGATGCCGCGCGCGGTGAGCGCCTTCGCGCTGTACTCGCCCATCCCGGCCTGCAGGTCGGGCAGCAGCTTCTTGCCGCCCTCGACGAGAAAGATCTCGATGTCGTCTGGACGGATGCTCGGATAGAAGCGGAGCGAACTGCGAAAGAAGTCCGCCATCTCGCCCGCGGCTTCGACGCCCGTGAACCCGCCGCCGACGAAGACGAACGTCAGCAGGCGTTTGCGCTCGACGGGATCGGTCGCGGCGTCGGCGAGTTCGAGCATCGCGATCACGTGATTGCGAAGGCGATCGGCGTCTTCGAGCGTTTTGTACGGCAACGAACGTTCGGCGATCCCGGGAAGGTCGAACGTCGACGTCACCGACCCGAGTGCGAACACGAGCTGATCGAACGGAATCGAGAGACGCGTTCCGAGGATCGTATGCTCGACCTCGACGAGACGCGTCGCGAAGTCGATCCCGATCACGTCGGCGAGCACGAACTCGGTGCGATGCAGCTGCGCGCGAACCGGCGTGACGATGTGACGCGTCTCGAGATTACCCGAACCGACTTCCGGCAGCATCGGCGTGAAGAGAGAGAAATTTTCTCGACTGACGAGCGTGATCTCCGCTTCTCCGGGCCGCAGCGCCCGTTCGAGTTTCCGGGCCGTCGACATACCGGCGAAGCCGCCGCCGAGAATGACGATGCGAGCTGACATACTGCTGTTCTCCCCTTGAACCGTTCACGAGAATCCCCGCGCCGTCTCGAACCCGCCCGTGCCGCGGAAGGCTTCGAACGATCGCACGGCGGCGAGAAATTCCGTAAGCGATTAACGAACGCGGCCGAACCAATCGATCCAAGGATGCCATAGGATGAGCGCCCAGGCCACGATCATCGTCGCAAGCACGAACCAGAGCACGAGCGAGAGCGCTCGCGAATCACGCACGCGCGCCTCGGATGCGCTCGCGTAGCGCTTCGCCGGCGGCGCGCGCATCGCCCGGCTGCAGCGGTGATGGATCGGCGCGTACGCGCGCGATATCCCAGCGTTCGTCATCGCCGCATCCGAAATAGCCGTCGTCGAGCGCGGCCTCGGCGTGCGTCCGCACGCGATCGGCCGCGATCGGGATCGCGTAGAACGCGCACGCACGCGCGACGAAGGTGCAGCATCGCGCGACGAGCGCATCCGTGATGGGGAAGGCTCCGAAATCTTCGGGCGTCGCGTCGCGCATCGCGCAGATCGCGACGCCGAGCGCGAACGAATTGCGGCCCCTCGTGTGCGCGGCGTACGGCCGCCGCGGTTCCTCCCGAACGTCGCGCATGTTGTCACGCGGGTCGTGCGTCGCCGTCACGAACGGGCGCCCGTTCGCGTCGAGTGCGATGCAGTAATGATACGCATCGTACG
>CAZZZK010000346.1:0-2593 GCA_964658555.1 Vulcanimicrobiota bacterium
GCGGGGCCGGTCGAGCCGTAGCAGCTGCCGAGCGCGTTGACGCACGCGACGGCGAGGACGTCCGTATCGAGGAGCTTCCCCGGCCCGACGAGGCCGCCCCACCACTCGGCGACCCGCGACGAGCCGGTGAGCGCGTGACAGACGAGCGCGACGTTCGCGCCGCCCGGTGCGGGGGTACCGTAGAGGCTGACGCGCTGCACGACGCTCGGCAGCGTGACGCCGCAATCGAGCGTCAGCGCGCCGATCGCGACGTCGCGTTCGAGCGACGGTTCCGTTTAGCGCGCCGCGGCGTGCGCCGGAAAGACCGCCTCGCGCGCTCCGGCGAGCGCCTGATCGAGATCGGCGATGATGTCGCGCACGTCTTCGATGCCGACGGAGAGGCGGACCATATCTTCCGTAACGCCGGCTTCGATCTGCTGCACGACGCTCAGCTGCTGATGGGTCGTCGTCGACGGGTGGATGACGAGCGATTTCGCGTCGCCGACGTTCGCGAGCAGCGAGAAGAGCTTGAGACGATCGATCGCTGCCTTCGCCGCCGGTGCCCCGCCCTTGATCCCGAACGTCAGGATCGCGCCCGCGCCGCGCTTGAGATACTTCTTCGCACGCAGATTCGAATAGTGATCGGAGATCCCGGGATACGAGACCCAGGTGACGTCGGGATGATCCTTGAGGTGCGTCGCCACGGCGAGGGCGTTCGCGGAATGGCGCTCCATCCGCAGTCCGAGGGTCTCGAGCCCCTGGAGGAACATCCAGCCGTTGAACGGCGACATCGACGCGCCGAGATCGCGCAGCATCTGCACGCGCGCCTTGATGATGTACGCGAGGTTGCCGAACGACGCGACGTACCGCACGCCGTGATAGGAGGGATCGGGCTCGACGAATTCGGGGAATTTACCGGACGCCGCCCAGTCGAAGTTCCCGCCGTCGACGAGCAGCCCGCCGATCGAGGTGCCGTGTCCGCCGATGAACTTCGTCGCCGAATGGACGACGACGTTCGCGCCCCATTCGAACGGCCGCAGCAGATACGGCGTCGCGAGCGTACTGTCGACGATGAGCGGGATCTTCGCATCGCGCGCGATCTCCGCGACCGCCTCGATGTCGAGAACGTCGACTTTGGGATTCGGAATCGTCTCCGCGAACAGCGCCTTCGTGTTCTCGCGGATCGCCTTACGGAAATTCTCGGGCTTCGTCTGGTCGACGAGCGTGATCTCGATTCCGAACTTCGGCAGCGTGTGGACGAACGCGCTGTACGTGCCGCCGTAGAGCGAGGCGGAGGCGACGATGTGGTCGCCCGCGCGCGCGATATTCATGATCGCGATGATGTTCGCGGCCTGACCGCTCGCGAGGGCGAGCGCCCCGACGCCGCCCTCGAGCGCGGTGATCCGCTGCTCGAGCACGTCGTTCGTCGGGTTCATGATGCGCGTGTAGATGTTGCCGAACTCTTGGAGGGCGAACAGCCGCGCCGCGTGTTCGGCATCGTCGAACGTGTACGACGTCGTTTGGAAGATCGGGACCGCACGCGCCTTCGTGTGCGGATCGCCGGCGTGACCGCCGTGGATCGCGGTCGTATCGAATTGGTACTCGGTCTGATCGTTCAACGTTCGACTCCCTAACGGGCGGCGGGCTCGAGCGAGGGCTCGTGCGAGGTCGGGTCCGCGGCCGCGGCTGCGGTCACGGCGAGATCTTCCCACAGCGGTATGACGCTCGCGGGGACGACGTGATTCGCCGCCACGATCTCTTCGATGCGGATCGCATCGGAGCGTACGAGGCGCTCCGTCAGCACGGCGGGCAACGCGCCGAGCGGCTCGGCCGCGATGCCCGCGGCGATGAGCGCTTCGCGCGCGGGACGCACGTCGCCGAGCGACTCGAGGCGGAGCACGCGGCGCAGCGGGATCGCGGGTTCGAGGCGTCCGGCGATCGCGACCGGGGCGAGCCGGGCGTCGGTCGTCGTCGTGCCGACGTTGCGGCGCGCCGTGATGCGGCGCAGCACGGCGACGACGTCGCCGACGACCGAAGACGCGGTCGGATCGCTGCCCGCGCCCGTCCCCGCGAACGTCAGCGAGCCCGAACTGCGGCCGGTGACGCGGATGCAGTTCTGCGGCCCGAGCGGCTGCGCGAAGGGGTGCTCGACGGGCACGTAGGCGGGCGTGACGATCGACGCGTCGGCGCGCGCGCAGGCGATGAGTTTGAGGCGCCACTGCGCGCGTTTCGCGAGCGAGTGATCGCCCGGCACGAGCGACGTGATCCCGTTGCGCGGGATCTCGGAGGTGACGAGGCCGCGCCGGAAGGCGAGCTGCGCGAGGATCGCGAGCTTGTGCGCGGCGTCGATGCCTTCGATATCGAACGTCGGGTCTGCTTCCGCGTAGCCGAGCCGCTGCGCGTCGGCGAGCGCGTCGGCGAACGTCGCGCCGGTGTCGCGCATCGACGACAGGATGACGTTGCTGGTGCCGTTGATGATGCCGGCGATCCACTCGATGCGATTCGCGGTCAGGCCCTCGCGCAGCGCCTTGATGATCGGAATGCCGCCCGCGACGGCCGCCTCGAACGCGACCATCACGCCGCGCTCGCGCGCGGCCGCGAAGATCTCGTTGCC
>CAZZZK010000347.1:0-2583 GCA_964658555.1 Vulcanimicrobiota bacterium
CGCCGAGCAGATCCGGAAAGCGATCGGCGAGCCGCACCGAGCCGAGTTCGATCGAGCGCGACGCGTCGAGCGTCCCCGCGCGGCCGGCGGCGCACTCCGTACTGCCGCCCCCGATGTCGAGGACCGCGATCCGCGCGCCGTCGAGCGCCTTCCCCGAGGTCGCGCCGCGGTAGCTCGCGCGTGCCTCACGATGGCCGTCCAAGATCTCGAGCGCGACGCCCGTCTCCCGTTCGAAGCGTGCCGCGAACGCCGCGCCGTCGTCCGCCCGCCGTACGGCGCTCGTCGCGATCGCGCAGAGCGCGGCACCGCGCTCGCGGGCAACCTCGGCGTACGCGACGGCGACGGCGAGCGTTCGCCGGACGGCTTCGGCATCGAGCGTCCCCGCGTCGGCGAGCCCTTCGCCGAGCCGCGTGCCGGATTGGCGCTCTTCGACCGGTTCGAGTTCGCCGCGCGGTCCCGGTGCGGCGACGAGCAGGCGCACGGTATTCGTGCCGAGCGAGACGACGGCGCGCAGGCCGGAGGGGGAGCTCAGTAGCGCTTGCCGGCCGATGCTTCGCGCGTCTTCTGCACGAGGCCGAGCGCGCGATCGTAATCCTGATTCGCGATCCCGGCGTAGAGCACGTCGACGATCGTGAGCTGCGCGATCCGGCTCGACGTCGCGTCGGAGCCGAACGCCGTCTCCTTCGCGGCCGTGAACAGGCGGATGTTCGAGGCCTTCGTGATCGGCGACGTCGCCCGGTGGGTGATGCAGATCGTCGTGGCGCCCGCGTTCTGGGCGTTCTCCATCGCGTCGCACACGTCGCGCGACGCGCCCGTATGCGAGATGCCGAGCGCGACGTCTTGGTGGTCGAGCAGCGACGAGGACATCGCCATGAGGTCGGAATCGTTCAGCCAGGTGGCGCAGATGCCGAGCTTCATGAATTTATGATAGGCGTCGAACGCGAGCGGCGCGCTGCCGCCGATGCCGTAGATCTCGACGCGCCGCGCCTTCGCGAGCGCCGCGACCGCCTTGCCGAGCTCGTCGTCGGCGAGGACCTCGATCGTATCCTTCAGTGCCTGAGCGTTCGCCTGGAAGACCTTCGACTTGAGTGCGGTCAGCGAATCGCTCGAGTCGATCTCCTCGTAGACCGTCTCGGCCGGCCCGACGAGATCGCGCGCCAGCATGATCTTGAACTCTTGGTAACCCTTGTAGCCGATCTTCTGACAGAGGCGTACGACCGTCGATTCGCTCGTCTGCGTGCGCTCGGCGAGTTCGGTTACCGTGAGATAGATAAGTTCTTCAGCATGCTTGAGGATGAAATCGGCGACCCGCTGCTCCGCCGTCCGTAAAGAACTGTACGTTCCCTGGATGCGGATGAAGCACCCCGGGACGTTGACGGGTTCGATACGCGAAGTCTCCGGAGTGATTTCCACTCCGCGCGTTTCTACGTCTCTGCTTTTCGGGCCTCGAAGAAGGCCGCGCGACGCTTCTTGCGGATGAAATGCCGCTCGGCGGGTTCGGGCCGGTCGGGCGGGGCCCACGTTTGCGTCGATTTGAGGTACGCCGTCATCTGCGCTTCGAACGCGGCTTCGGCCGCGTCGCTCGCACCCGGCTCCGCCGCGGAGACGGGCGACGGCCGCTGCGAGGCGACGTCTTCGAACGTGACGATCGCGCGCCGGCCGCGACGTTCGACGACGGCGAACGCGAGCGACGTCCGTTCGGTGCGGCTCGCGAGATAGCGCGGCCGGTTCGCCCGCACGTCGGCGGCCGCGACGCTCGCGAGCGTTCCGTCCTCGAGCCGAACGGTCGCACCGAGATCGTGGACGTTGATGACGACGCCGCGCACCAGATCCGTCTCGTTCACGGCGACGCGCGCCAACGCAACGGGCCCGGGCTCGGCGCGTCGGCGCCCGAGAGATAGATGAGCTCCTCGTGCGGCCCGACCATCCGGAGCTTGTCGTGGATCTCCGGAATCGCGCCGCGCGGATCGCTCAGACGCCGGATCGCCTGCAGCTGCTCGGCGCGTTTCGCGCGCAGCGCGACGATATCGGACTGCGCCGCCGAAACGCGCGACTGGACGTCGACGTTCTTCGCGACGATCTCGCCGACTTGAACCGCGATCACGACGAGCACGGCGGCCGTGGCGAGGATGAATACGATCGGTCCGCCGATCCGCATCGCACGCAGCGAGCGCGCGCGAACGCGGCCGAATCGACCCTCGCGCGGCCGGGTCATGACGCCGCGAACACCCGCTCGCGCACCGATTCTTCCCACGCGCCGATCGTACGGAATTTGCGGTAGCGCGACGCACGCAGATCGCCCGCAGCCCGGCCGTCGAACGCGCCGAGCGCCGCGTCGATCGCGCCGAGCACGCGATCGATGAAGGCCGCGGCGTCGCGATGGGCGCCGCCGAGCGGCTCGCGCACGATCTCGTCGACGATCCCGAGTTCTAGGAGATCGTAGCTCGTGAGCTTGAGGCGCTCGGCGGCGTCCGGAGCGCGGGCGGCATCGCCCCAGAGGATCGCCGCGCAGCCTTCCGGCGAGGCGACGGAGTAGACCGAGTTCTCGGCCATCAGGACGCGATCGGCGAGCGCGATCGCGAG
>CAZZZK010000348.1:0-2555 GCA_964658555.1 Vulcanimicrobiota bacterium
CAGATCGTCCGGATGCACGATCGAGGTCCACGCCCAGCCGAGCATCTCCTCGTACATGATGCCCGTGTATTCGACCCAGCGCCGATTGCCGTAATCGAGCGAGCCGTCCGCCTCCGCCGTCCATACGAGCTGCGGCAGCGCCTCCGCGAGCGAACGGTATTGCCGCTCGGTCTCGGCGTGCGCTCGGCGGCGCGTTTCGAGATCGTGCTGCAGGCGCGCGTTGATGCGCTCGAGATCGGCCGGCGAGCGCAGCTGCAGCGCCTTCGGTAAGAGCGGAACGAGCATGACGGCGGTGGCGAGCGAGACGGCTGCGGTGAACGCTTTGATGCCGCCGTCGAGCCAATACGCCGGATGCCAGATCGTGTAGATGCTCATGACGTGCGTCAGCCCGCACGCCACGATGAACAATCCGAACATCGCGATCGTCCCGCCGAACGGCACGTCGCGCCGTTTGTTGAGGAAGTAGATCAGCAGCAGCGGGATCGAGAAATACGCGAGAGCCGTCGTCGCATCCGACGCGATCTGGAGCACGAGCATCCTCGGCTCCCAGAGATAGCACATGCCGTGAGGCATGAACCGTTCGTCCAAGACCATCTTTTGGTATATCGGACGGTGTGGATTCGGGCTTAGGCCGAAGCGTTCGTCTCCTCGGCGAACCGAAACGCGTTCTTCCCCGACCGTTTCGCCCGATACATCGCCGCGTCGGCGCGGCCCACGATCCCCGTCGGCGTGGCGGCATCGTCCGGGAAGAAGGCGATCCCGACGCTCGTTCCGACCGAAACGGCCGCCGCACCGGCGCCGATCGGCCGGCGCAGCTCGACGAGCAGCCGTTGCGCGAGCTCGCTCGCGTCGCGCGCGTTCTGCAGATTCGGCGCCACCACCACGAACTCGTCGCCGCCGTACCGCGCGACGGTGTCGCTTTCACGGCAGACGGCGCGAATGCGGTCCGCGATCGTCACGAGCACGAGGTCGCCGAGCGCGTGGCCGTGCGTATCGTTGACGACCTTGAAGCCGTCGAGATCGAGGAACAGGACGGCGAAACGTTCGCGGCGCCGCCTCGACGAGAGGATGGCCTGCTCGATGCGATCGTCGAGTAGGATGCGGTTCGGCGCGCCCGTCAGCGCGTCGCGCATCGCGGTTTCGCGCATCGAATCGAGCTCCCGCGCGGCGACTTCGCGCGCCCGGTCCGCCGACTCGACGGCCACGAGCGCGCGCCAGCGGAGCTGCTGTTCGACGCGTGCGACGAGTTCGCGCGGATCGCACGGCTTGATGAGAAAGTCTTGCGCGCCCTCTTCGATGGCGAGGACGCGCTCGTCGACCTCCGCATGCGTCGTCAGCATGACGACCGGGATCGCGCGGGTGGCCGCATCCGCTTTGAGCTCGCGAAGCGCCGCGAGGCCGTCGATATCGGGCATCGACCAATCGAGGATGACGACTTCGGGCCGCACGCGCCGAACCGCCTCGCACGCGCTCCGGCCGTCCGAGGCTTCGACGACGTCGTACGCCTGCGACCGGAGAATGCGCCGCAGGAGCATGCGCGTCGCGGCGTCGTCGTCGGCGATGACGACCGTTCGCTCCGCGCTCATGCGATTCGGCTCGCGAACGCATCGATGGCCGCGATCGCCGCATCCGTCGCGATGCGGAGTTCCGCGACGAACGGCGATGCGGCGTCGAGCCCGCCCGCGCGAGCGCTCCGCTCGATCGCCGTTCCCATGTCGTGCACGCGGCGCGCGTACGTACTGCCGCTCGTGCCTTTGAGACGATGGGCCGCGTCGATCAGCTCGCGGCGATCGTTCGCGACGGCAGCCGTCTCGATGCGCGCGAGATCGGCTTCGAGCGAGCAGCGCGCGGCGTGAAGCAAACACGCCACCTCGGCGACGTCGCCTTCGAAAATCTCGAGCAGCGTATCGATCGCGACGGCAGGGCCGGCCGGTGCTTCGCGCGGAGCCGGTGGGCGCGGCGCGGGTCGTGGTACCACGGGATAGTTATCGGCACATCCGCACGAGGACGTCGCGCGAACGTCGGCGCCGCTCGCCGCCTGTGACGAGGTGCACCACGGAAGTCGGCACTATCGCGCGCGAGCGCTCACTCTCGGGCCGACGGTCGATCGGAGCCGCCGCGGCCGACGAAGACGGCGTTCGCAAAGATCGCCCGCTGCGCCGCCCACGTGTAATCGTCGAGGGAGAGGTCGCGCTTGGGGCGGACGGAGAGAAGCGGGTTCGCCTGCGGCGCGATACGATCCGCAGCGTCGATTTCGATTCGAGAATCCATCGTTCTCCTCATCACGTGTCGGTCTGTCGATTGTCGCTTCAGTCGATATGCCGGCTCGGCGTGCATTGCGGCTTCGGCCGTTCATCGAATCTTTGATGATCGAGTGTCAGCGCTTCTCCACCGAGCGTCTGCCGATCGAGCGTCGCTCCAGCGTTTCGCTTTTGGCGATCAACTTCGTGCCGCGACGGCGGTTAGCGACGGCCGTCGGCTTCAGCGTTCGTTTTCTTGATTCGTCTCCATAGGCGTCGGCTATCGATAGAGCGGACGCGTCGAGTGCTGATCGG
>CAZZZK010000349.1:0-2550 GCA_964658555.1 Vulcanimicrobiota bacterium
GTCGACGAGGCGGCGCTCGTAACGGCGCTGCGCGCGGGGACGATCGCCGGTGCCGGGTTCGACGTCCTCACGACGGAGCCGCCGCGCGGCGGAAATCCGCTGCTCGCGCCCGATATCCCGAATCTCATCGTGACGCCGCACGTCGCGTGGGCGAGTGCCGGCGCGATGGGGATCCTCGCCGCGCAACTCGTCGACAACATCGAAGCGTTCGTCGCGGGCACGCCGCAGAACGTCGTCGCGTAGCCGGCCTCAGAACCAGCGCGGCACCCGCGCGCGGTACGCGCGGTACGCCTCCGGGAAGGCGCCTTCGAGCGACCGTTCCTCGCGATCGACGACGTGCCGGTCGAGCAGCGCGAGGACGACGGGGAGCAGCACGAACGCCGGCTGCGACCGCAGCGCCATCGCGACGCCGACGTAGACCGACGTGAAGCCGACGTAGATCGGATTGCGCGTATACGCGAAGACGCCGGACGTGCAGAGCGCCGTCGCGGTTTCGGTCGGCCGGAGCGTCGTCCGCGCGGCGCGCATCGCCCGCACGGCGGCCGCGCAGCACAGGACCCCCGCGACGGCGGACGCGGGCCCGACGATGCGGCCCGCGCGGGCGCCGAAGGTCTCGGACGGCTCGCCGCGCCCCGCGAGGAGTCCGGCCGCGAGCGCCCCCGCGAAGAGCAGCGGCGGCGGGAAGGCGACGCCGGGCGGGGCCGGCGCGTCGAGCGGGTCGTTCATGCGGCGTCCGTTCGCCGCGGCGGGCGCGCAGGACCCGTGCGGCACGGGGGTAAGCCGAACGAGGGTTCGAAACGCGCGGGCATGAGCGCAACGCTAAACGACGTCCCCCTCACCCGCATCGACGGCGAACCGACGAGTCTCGGCGCGTTCGCCGGCAACGTCATCCTCGTCGTCAACGTCGCATCGAAGTGCGGCCAGACGCCGCAGTACGAAAGTCTCGAACGGCTCTACGCGGCGGAGCGGGAGCGCGGGCTCGTCGTGCTCGGCTTTCCGTCCAACCAGTTTCGCGCTCAGGAACCGGGCACGAACGAAGAGATCGCCGCGTTCTGCAGTGCGACGTACGGCGTGACGTTTCCGATGTTCGAGAAGATCGACGTCAACGGCCCGAACCGTCATCCGCTCTATTCCGAGCTCGTCGAGGCGGCTCCCGAAGCGAAGGAACGGGACGACGCGTTCCGCCTGCGGCTCGAGAGCTTCGGGACCAAACGCGAGCGTCCGAACGACGTGCTTTGGAATTTCGAGAAATTCTTAATCGCTCGGGACGGCCGCGTCGTCGCGCGCTTCGCGCCCGACGTCGCCGTCGACGAACCGTTCGTGCGCGAGGCGATCGAACGCGAACTGGCGCGCGTTTAGGACGGCCGGGTCGCGCTAGGCGAGCGTACGCGAGCGCGCGAAAGCACGGCTCGTGCTGTCGGTGCGCTTCCTCGGAGCGGCGGAGTTCCACCACGAAGAACGGCCGTTCCGGTTCTCCGCATTGCCGCGCGCGCTGCCGCTGCTCGCGTGGCTCGTGCTGCATCGGCGCACGATCCACCAGCGCGACGCGCTCGCATTCTCGTTCTGGCCCGACCTCGACGAGGAGGAGGCGCGCGCGAACCTGCGCCGCCACCTCTACGCGATATCGAAGGGGCTGCCGCCGCACGGCGGCGAGCCCTGGTTCGTCGCCGATAAAAAATCGGTCTTCTGGAACGCGCAGGCGAAGATGACGTGCGACGTCGATCAACTCGAAGCCGCGCTCGCGGACGGCGTGCCGCTCGAACGCGTCGCCGACATCTATCGCGGCCCGTTACTCTTCGGGCTCGACGAACCGTGGATCGAAGCCGAGCGCGAGCGATTGCAGCGGCGCGTCGAAGACGTGTTCGCGCGCGCGCTCGACGCCGAGTGCGAGCGCAATCCGGAGCTCGCGATCCTGCACGCCGAGCGGCTCCTCGCCATCGATCCGTGGCGCGAGGACGCGCTGCGCGCGATGCTGCGGCTGCGGCATCGCCTTGGCGACCGGGCGGGGGCGCTGCGCGAATATCGCCTCTTCGCGGAGCGGTTGCGGCTCGAGCTCGACGTGGAACCGATGCCCGAGACGGTCGCCGTCTACGACGCGATCGTTCGCGGCGAGGCGCCGCCTCCGGCCGCCGCCGTTCGTCCGGCTTCCTTTCCCCCGGCCGCGGTCGCCGAGAGCCTCCCCGCACGCGTCGATAGACTTATCGGGCGCGACGCCGTGCTTCACGAGCTGCGCGCCCTGCTCGCGACGACGCGCTGCGCGACGCTCGTCGGCATCGGCGGCGTCGGCAAGACGCGGCTCGCGATCGACCTCGGCTGGGAGGCACACGACGCGTTCCCGGGCGGAGCGTTCTTCGCGGACCTCGCACCGCTCGGCGAAGCGGGTCTCGTCGTTTCGGCGATCGCGGCCGCCGTCGGCATCGCGCAGGCGGGCGAGCGGCCCAAGCTCGCGACGCTCGTCGCCGCGCTCCGTGCGAAACGGATGTTCCTCGTGCTCGACAACTGCGAGCACGTCGTCGGCGCCGCGGCCGAAGCGGTCGGCGCGCTGCTCGA
>CAZZZK010000350.1:0-2542 GCA_964658555.1 Vulcanimicrobiota bacterium
CGAAGATCGCGGACTACCCGTTCACGACGCTCGAACCGCAGCTCGGCGTCGTCCGCCTCGGGCCCGAGGAATCGTTCGTGATGGTCGATATCCCGGGGCTCATCGAGGGCGCGCACGAGGGGACGGGCCTCGGCGACCGCTTCCTGCGCCACGTCGAGCGCACGCGGGTGCTCGTTCACCTCATGGACGGCGCGCGGCCGCTCGACGAGATCCTCGCCGACCGGCTCACGATCGAGAACGAGCTCCGTCTGTGGAACGCGACGCTGCTCGAGCGGCCGATGCTGCACGTCGTCACGAAGCTCGATCTGCCCGAGGCGCGCGAACGCTACGCGGAGGTTCGCGCGGAGATCCCGGGCGCGCTCGGCATCTCTGCGGCGACGAACGAAGGCGTCCGCGATCTGCTCTTCGCCGCGTTCCGCACGATCGCCGAGACGCCGGCACCGCCGCTGCTCGTGCCCGACGCCCCGCGCATCAATCTCACTCCGCAGGAGGCCTTCACGATCGAGCGCATCGGCGACACGTTCGTCGTGGCCGGAGAGCGCGTCGAGCGCCTCGCCGCGATGACCGATTTCGAGAGCGACGACGGCCTCGGCCGCTTCGAAGCGATCCTCGCGAAGATGGGCGTCGACGCGCGGCTGCGCGAGCTCGGCGCGCGGGACGGCGATACCGTCCGCATCGCGGGCGTCGAGTTCGATTACTCGTGAACGATTTCGAGCCGGACGTGCCGCCCGTAGAGCGGCCGAAGCCGCGCGTCTCCGCGACCGTCCGCTTCTACCTCGTCTTCGCGCTCGTGCTCGTCGCGCTCGTGTGGGCGTCGTACGAGACGGGATACCGGGCGGGCGTCGTCCGCGGCCACGAAAACGCGGCGCGGCAAGCATTGTGAGACTCGGCCTCTTCGGCGGCACCTTCGATCCGGTCCATAACGCCCATCTCTTCGTCGCCGAGGCGTCGCGCGTCGAACTCGGGCTCGAGCGGATGATCTTCTTACCGACGCGCGGCGCGCACTACCGGGCGGGGCCGGTCGCGACGATCGAGGACCGCCTCGCGATGCTGCGCGCCGCGCTCGCCTCCAATCCGAACTTCGCGCTCGACGAATCCGATCTCGCGCCGGAGGCGACGGGCTATAGCGCCGATCTCGTCCCGCGGTTGCGCGCCGCGTATCCGAACGACGAGCTCACCTTCGTCGTCGGCGGCGATTCGCTCGTCGACTCGCCCTGGCAGCGCTTCGACGACGTCCTCGGCGCGCTCGATACGTTCGCGATCGCACCCCGGGCGGAGCGCGCGCCCGAACGCGTCGACGCCTTCCTCGAGACGCTCGGTGCGGACGATCGCGCGAAGTTCCGCATCCTCGACATGCCGGCGCTCAACGGCTCGGCGACGCTCGTGCGCGCGCAGCTCGCGCGCGGGGGCAGCATCCGCTACCTCGTCCCGGAGCCCGTCGCGCGCTACATCGCCGAGCGCGGCCTCTACCGCGCCGCGGAGGCCGAGCCCGATCGCGCCTAGCGCGGCCGGGCCGCGTCTCGTCGGCGGCGTCGCGGCGGCCGAGCTCGCGCGCGCCTACGGAACGCCGCTGCTCGTGCTCGACACGGAGATCCTCGACGCCGAGATCGCGCGCTTCGCCGCGCGCGGTGCCGCGTTCGGTTTCGAGGTCGCGTATGCGGCGAAGGCGCTGCTCTTCACGGCGCTCGCGGCTCGGCTCGTCCCGTCGCCGCTCGCCCTCGACGTCTGTTCGCTCGGCGAATTGCTCACGGCCGAGCGCGGCGGCTTTCCGGCCGAGCGGCTCGTGCTGCACGGCTGCGCGAAGACCGACGACGAACTCGACGCCGCGCTCGCGGGCCGCGTCGGCCGGATCGTCGTCGACGGCGGAGAGGAGATCGCGCGGCTCGGCGAGCGTGCCGCACGCGCCGGGGGCGGCGCGGCGGTGCGCCCGCTCGCGGCGCTGCTGCGCGTGAATTCCGGCGTCGAAGCGCACACGCACGCCTACGTCCGCACGGGCGGCGACGATTCGAAATTCGGATTCGCGCTCGCCGACGTCTCCGCCGCGGCCCGCGCGGTCGCCGCGAATCCGGCCTTGCGACTCGCGGGCCTGCACACCCATCTCGGCTCGCAGATCTTCGAGCGCGGGCCCTACGTTGCGGGCGCGCGCGCGATGCTCGCGGCGTACGGACGGCTCGCCGCGGAGGGTCACGCGCTCGGCGAACTCGTGATCGGCGGCGGCTTCGGCGTCGGCGACGATCCGGCGGCGGACGGCGCGGCGATCGACGCCGCCCTCGAAGCGATCGCGGAGACGGTCCGCGCGGCGAGCGCGGCCGGCGGTTTCCCGGCGCCGCGGCTCGGGATCGAACCCGGCCGATCGCTCGTCGCGCGGGCCGGAACCTCGCTCTACCGCGTCTTCTGCGTCAAGCGGCACGGCGCGGTGCGCTATGCGATCGTCGACGGCAGCATCGCCGACAATCCGCGGCCGGCGCTCTACGGCGCGGTGCACGCGCCGTCGCTCGCCGATCGCACGTCGGATGCGGAGGCCGTGCCGACGACCGTCTCC
>CAZZZK010000351.1:0-2538 GCA_964658555.1 Vulcanimicrobiota bacterium
GCGATCGACGTCGCGCGCGCGTCCGACGACCGAGGAGCGTAGGTTCAAATCCGTTTCACCCATATTCGATACACGGAGACCCTCGCCGAACGGCAACGGTCTCATCGTTCGCTGTAACCCGCGAACGCCTCGCGGCGATGCGACGGGACGGGAGAGCCGGTGTCGCCGCGGCGCGGGGCGGCCGACGCGCCGATCCTGCAGGCAGGCCGCTCGGACGCCCGAACGTGCGATCGGCCATGGAGAAGATCGCCCCGCAGGAGCAGACCGAACGCCTGATCGCGGGCTGCGAGCACGTCGAGACCGCCGCCGAACTCGCGGCGCGGATCGCGGCGAAGGCCCGGCTCACCGTCAAATTCGGCATCGATCCGACCGGTTCGTTCCTGCACCTCGGTCACGCGGTCGTGCTCCACAAGATGCAGCAGTACGTCGAACTCGGCCACCGCGTCATCCTCTTGATCGGCGATTTCACCGCGCGCATCGGCGATCCGACGGGCCGCAACGATACGCGGCCGCCGCTCACGGACGAGATGATCGCGCAGAACATGAGCGAGTATCGCGCCCAAGCGGGGACGGTGCTCGACCTCGAGCGCGTCGAGATCGCGTACAACTCGACGTGGCTGCGGCCGCTCTCGCTCGGCGACCTCATCGGCCTGATGGCGCAGACGACCGTCGCGCAGATGCTCGCGCGCAACGATTTCGCGGACCGCTACGCGTCGGGCGTGCCGATCGCGCTGCACGAGTTCCTCTATCCCGTGGCGCAGGCGTACGACAGCGTCGCGATGCGCGCGGACGTCGAGCTCGGCGGCTCGGATCAGCTCTTCAATTTTCTCGTCGCGCGCGAATATCAGGCGCACGCCGGCCAGCCGAAGCAGATCTGCATGACGACCCCGATCCTCGAGGGGACCGACGGCGTCGTGCGGATGGGCAAATCGCGCGGCAATTTCATCGGGCTCACCGAAGCGCCGAGCGAGCAGTTCGGTAAGGTGATGAGCCTGCCCGATGCGATGATCCCGCGCTACGCGGAGCTCGCGGCGTTCCAGCCGCCGGCCGAGGTCGCGATGCTGCGCGCCTCGCTCGCGGACGGCGGCCTCCATCCGATGACGGCGAAGAAGGCGCTCGGCGAAGCGATCGTCGCGCGCTATCACGGCCTCGCCGCGGCGCGCGCGGCGCGCGAGCGATTCGAGGCGACCGTGCAGCGCGGCGAGTTGCCCGCCGAGATGCCCGAGCGCGACGCGAGCGCGGCGTGGCGCTCGATCGGCGACGCGCTCGTCGCGTGCGGCTTCGCCGCGAGTAAGCGCGAAGCGGAGCGGCTCGTCGCGGGCGGCGGCGTGAAACTCGACGGCGCCGTCGTGACGGATCCGCGTGCCGCGTGGCACGCGCCGGGCGCCGTGGTCCTCTCGGTCGGGACGCGGCGCTTCGCGCGCATCCGGCCGCACGCCGGCGGCGGTTAGGAGCGCCATGACACGCCATCTCAACCGGCGCTCGTTCGAGGCGACGACGTATACCGCGAAGCCGGCGATTGTCGGGCCGACGCTCGTCTGCACGCGCTGCAAACGCGCCTACGCGTACCCGCAACCCGAGGCGGCCGCGATCCACTGCGAGTGCGGCTGGGCGTACGAGAATCGCGGCGGAACGATCGTCGAGGCGTTCCGCACGCGGATCGGCGTCTAGCGCCTTCGCCGCTAGTTGCGCGCTTCGAGGCGATCGATGAGATCGCGCACGTCGTCGTGCGACAGAACGTAGGCCGTCTTGCAGAATTCGCAGACGGCTTCGGTCTGCGGCTGTTCCTCGATGATCTTCTGCAGCTCGTCGCGGCCGAGCCCCGCGAGCGCGCGCTCGACGCGACCGCGCGAACACGTACACGTGAACGCGACGTCGTACGATCGCGTGAACCGGACGTCGAGGTCGCCCGCGAGCGCCCGCACGAGGTCCTCGGGCGTCGCACCCGCGGCGATCGACGTCGTCACGGGCGGCATCGCGGCCGCTCCCGCCTCGAGAACGGCGATCGTCGCCTCGTCGGCACCCGGCAGCACCTGGGCGATGACACCACCCGCGGCCTTGACCCCCTCGGGGTTGGCGAGCACCCCGAGCGCGACGACGCTCGGAATCTGTTCGGACTGCATGAGATACGCCGCGATGTCGTCGCCGATCTCGCCCGAGACGAGCGCGACGATCCCGTTATACGGTTGACCGACCTCGAACGATCGCGTGACCTGGAGGAACCCCGTGCCGACGATCCCGCCGACGTCGAATTTCCCGCGCTCGTTGAGCGGCATCTCCGCATGCGGCCGCCGCGCGTACGCGCGGCCGCCGATCTCTTCGGGCGAATTGAGCGCGACGTCCGCGACGATCCCGAGCACGGGCCCGTCGCTCGCGATCTGCAGCGTCAGCTTCTCCTTGCCCTTGAGGCTCGCACCGAGCAACGCGCTGCCGGTGAGCAGACGCCCGACCGCGGCCGTTACCGTCGGTGAGAAATCGTGGCGGCGGCGCGTTTCGCGCACGAGGTCCGTCGTGACGCCGGCGACGATCGAATACGTT
>CAZZZK010000352.1:0-2279 GCA_964658555.1 Vulcanimicrobiota bacterium
GTCGCGTGGCGCTGCGTACAAGGCTTCGGCGCCGCGCTACTGACGCCCGGAAGCCTCTCGATCCTCAGCGCGAGTTTTACGGGCGAGGCGCGCGGACGCGCGATCGGAACGTGGTCGGGCTTCGCGGCGCTCGCGAGCGCGGCCGGACCCGTGATCGGCGGATGGCTCGTGCAGTACGAGTCGTGGCGCGCCGTCTTTCTCATCAACCTCCCCGTGGCGACGATCGTCCTCGTCGCGCTCTACGCCGGGGTGGCGGAATCGCGCGACGACGCGGCAGCCTCGCACGTCGATTGGTCGGGCGGCGTCCTCGCGAGCATCGGACTCGGCGCCGTCGTCTTCGGCCTGATCGAGGCGCAGGCGCGGCTCGCCGCGGGCGCGTCCGTCGTGTACGCGCTCGCGAGCGCGGCCGTCGGCGCGGCGTTCCTCGGCTGGTTCGTTCGCAACGAGCGCCGCGCGGCGGCTCCGATGCTTCCGCTCGAACTCTTCGGTAATCGCGCCTTCGCCGTCACGAACGTCTACACGCTGCTGCTCTACGCGGGGATCGGCGGGAGTTTCTACTTCATCCCGTTCGACCTCATCAACGTACAGCATTATTCCGCGACGGCGGCGGGTGCGGCTCTGCTGCCGATCGTCACGATCATCTTTCTCGGTTCGCGCTGGTCGGGCGGTCTCGTCGTCCGGTACGGCGCGAAGTTGCCGCTCGTCGCGGGAGCGGCGGTCGCGGCGCTCGGCTTCACGTGGTTCGGTCTCGCCGGCATCGGACGGCCGTACGCCGTCACGTTCTTACCGGCGGCGATCGTCTTCGGGCTCGGCGCGGCGCTCTTCGTCGCGCCGCTCTCGACCGTCGTGATGGGCTCGGTCGACGCGTCGCGCGCGGGCGTCGCGTCCGGCGTGAACAACACGATCTCGCGGACGGCGGGGCTGCTCGCGATCGCGCTGCTCGGGATCGTCGTCTCCGTGACGTTCTCCGCGTCGCTCTCGCATCGGCTGCGATCGACCGCGATCTCGCCCGCGACGCGCGCCGCCGCCGCCGCGTCGCCCGAGCGTCTCGTCACGGGCGTGCTGCCGGCGAGCGTGCGCGATCCGCGCCAGGTCGCGCTGCTCGGCCGCGCCGTCGCGGCGTCGTACGCCGACGGCTTCGGCGCGAGCATGTTCGTATCGGCCGCGCTCGCCGTGCTCGCCGCGGCGCTCGTCCTCGCATTCTACGCGGAGCCGCGCGGCGACGCGCGGCGTTCAGCGAGCGAGCAGCACGATCGGCCGGCCGCCTAGCACCGTTCGGGCCGTCTCCGCGAATCCGCACTTTTGCGCCACGCGGAGCGACGCATGGTTCTGCGGATCGATGAGGGCGACCGTTTCGTCGCCGTCGATGCCGCGGTCGCGCCAGGCGAGCGCCGCGAGCGCGGCCTCGGTCGCGTAGCCGCGTCCGCGCACGCGCGTCGCGAACGCCCAGCCGAATTCCGGATGCGCGGAGATGTCGGGAACGAGATCGCGCTCGAAGTGCGCGAAGCCGAGCTCGCCGACGAACGATCCGGTCTTGCGTTCCTCGACGGCCCAGTAGCCGAAGCCGAGCAGACTCCAATGCCCCGCGTAGGCGAGGAGGCGCTGCCAGGTGCGGCCGCGCGACGACGGCTCGCCGCCGATGTGGCGCACGACGTCGGGATCGCTCCACATCTCGGCGCACGCGTCGAGATCGGCGGCGCGATGCGCCCGCAGCCGCAGCCGCGGCGTCTCGATGACGGGGACCGCCTTCACGAGCGGACGGCCTCCGCGCGTTCGATGCGATAGAGGACGTGCGGCCGGAGGGGATGCGTCTGCGCGAGACGCGGGTTGTCGAAATCGTCGCTCGGATCGCGATGCATTCCGAGGCGCTCCATCACGCGCTGCGATCGGAGGTTCGCGCGCGCCGTCATGGCGACGATCTCGCCGCGTTCGAGCCGTTCGAACGCGAAATCCAAGAGCGCCCGCGCGCCCTCCGTCGCATATCCGCGGCCCCACGCGTCGTAGGCGAGCCGCCAGCCCACTTCCATCGCGGGCGTGAAGGCCGCATCGAACGGCACCATCTGCAGCATGAGGAGGCCCGCGAACGGCGCGCCGCCTCGGACCTCGACGACCCACCAGCCGTACCCGTCGCGTTCGAGACGGGTCCGCAGCCTCGTCGCGTCCGCGACGGCCCGCTCGCGGCCGAGCGCCGGCGCGAGCCATTCCATCACGCGCTCGTCGGCGCACATCGCGCACCACGGATCGAGATCGTCGTCGCGCCATCCGCGCAGGATCAGCCG
>CAZZZK010000352.1:2289-2522 GCA_964658555.1 Vulcanimicrobiota bacterium
CGACCAGGGCTCGAAGTCCTGCGCCGCCGGCGGGCGCAGGATCAGCCGCGCCGTTTCGAATCGAGGCACCATCGCCCGCCGGTTCGACGGCCGGCACGTGCGTACCGGGCCCGGCGGCCGGTCTGCCGAATGCGCCGTCGTCGTCGAAGCCTCCGAGCTCGCCCGCGACGCATCGCCGAGCCCCGCGGCGCGACGACGCGCGCTTGCTGGTCGTGCGACGCCATCCGGACCGC
>CAZZZK010000353.1:0-2508 GCA_964658555.1 Vulcanimicrobiota bacterium
TCCAGATATTTGGCGACGTTCGCGACGAGACCGTCCTGCCCGATCGGAACGACGACGTCGTCGTCTTCGAAGACGAAGCGGCTGAGGTCGGCGCGATCGAGCGTGACGCGGCGCCACGAATCCGGGAGCGCCGCCCGAACGACGGCGATCGCGCGGCGCTGCCGCTCGTGGCGCGCGAGCAGATCGTCGATCGCGCGGCCCTGGGCGGCGAGCGCGAAGCGCGCCTGCTGCAGCGTGCCGTGTTGGAACGCGAGCGCGTCGATCTCGGTCGGCCGCGTCACGATGACGATGCGTGGAACGAGCACGGCGTGCGGCTCACGCCCGGCCGTCGCGCAGGAGACCCGCGAGATACGGCCCGACGAGATCGGGCGTGAGCGTCAGCGTGCCGACGTGATCGATCTTCCCGGCGAACTCGCGAGCCGCGAGCCCGAGCATCACTGCGGGCGGCACGATCGCATAGGCCTCGACCTTCGCGCGCTCGATCGCGAGCCGCGCGCCGTCGACGGTCGCGATGTTGCGCGCGTCGGAGTCGGCGGCGATCACGGCGGCGTCGGCCGCGTGCTGCGCCTTCCTGCGTTCGTTCTCGCCCTGCTGGGCGATGAGGAACTCCTCACGCTTCGCGAGCTCGATTCGGTTCTGCAGTTCGTTCTCCGCGATCGCGCGTTCTTTCTCGACCGCGAGCGCGCGGCGCCCGAATGCCGCCTCGTCGGCGTCGGCCTTGATGCGCTCGCGCATCGGCGCTTCTATCGCTTTCTCGATATCCGCCGTCGGGCGAACGAGCCGCATTCGGACCGACACGATCGCGATGCCGGAGGCTTCGAGCGCGTCGTTCGCGCGGAGCCCTTCGTCGATCGCGGTCCGCGAACGGAGCGCGCCGTCCACGAGGACATCGCGCAGATCGGCCCGTGCGAGGTAGCTCTGCGCGTATTGTTCGGCGAGGCCGGCGAGCATCGTCTCGATCGTGTCGAGCGGGGTGTGGACGTGCTTGCCGTTCGCGAGGCCGATCGTGAAATCGTAGCGCTGCGCGACGCGTACGGGATCGGCGAAGCGATACGTCAGCGTCCCCTGGGCGGTAACGTCCTGATAGTCGCGCGACCGCCCGTGGACGACGAGCACGAGCTCGCGATCGTCGAGCGGGACCTCGGCGATGCTGTCGCCGAGCGGATCGAACCAGAACGACGCGCCGCGCGCGTTGTGCAGCAGCCGCGCGTGCCGGTAGTGGAGGATCTGCGCCGACGCATCGGCGCGCAAGTGACGGTAGATCGGGTAGCGGCGGATCTCGGCCATCGGGGATACTTTCCGGCGTCCGGAGAAGTGGACGCGCTTTTATGCATCGAGCATATATGTATGGTACAGATAAGTCAAGCGTGTAACTGAGCCCGCCACGGATCGCCGCGACCGCCGTCCGCCGGGAAGGGTGCGTCGGGGACGGCGTCGCTACGGCGGCTCGGTACGAGACGTCGTCAATACGGCGGATCGGCGAAGCCGGTCAGCTCCGCGAATCCCGAGCCCGCATGCGAGCCGGGCGGATCCGCCTGCGTGAGATCGAGCGCTCCGTACCACGCGGGCGCGCTCTCCGGCCCGCCGTCGACCTCCTGATCCCGCCCGAGCGGCACGACCGCGAGCGCCCCGAGTCCGAAGCGCGGCGCGACGAGCAGCCACAACGCGGGATAGCTCGCGCGGTCGTGCGGGCTATGCCACGTCGCGGCGGCTCGGCGCAGGAGCGTCGCTTCGCCGTTCGCGAGCCGCGTCGCCCGTCCGTCGCGATCGATCGCATACGCATCGAGCGGAATCTCGACCCCGTCGCCGCGCTGCCGCGGCGCTTCGAAACGCTCGCCCGCGGCCGTGCCCACGACGTACGTCCCGTCGCAGCGGCGCCGCGCGATCAATTCGAGCGCCCGGCCGTCGTCGAACCAAACGAGATAGCGTTCGATGCCGCACGGCGAACGGCGAGCGGCGACGTCGTCGCTCTCCTCGAGCCAGGCCGTCCCGACGACCGCGATCGTGTGGCCGGCGAGCGCGATCGTCCCCGTCGCGCGGAGTCGCGGGAACGCGTCGCCGCGGAATTCGGCGACGGAAAACGCGGAGGCTTCGGCGACGAGACGTAGGCGTAGCGCCGCCGCGTCGCCGCGCGCGTACGCATCGAAAACGGCCGGCCCCGGGCCGCGACGCCGCGCGATCCGCCACCCCGTGCCGCCCGCCGGCTCGCTCGCGCCGCGGCGCTCGGCTCGGTGCGCGACCGCGGGCCCGGGCCCCGTCTCGAGCCGCAGCGAGAGCGCTCCCGTCTGCAGATCCCGGCCGGGCGCGATCGCGTAGTCGGCGAGCGTCAGCGTCGCGGCGAAGCGGCGAGTACCGCCGCCCGCTTCGCGCAGCCGCAGCGCGACGCTCGACATGTGCCCGGACGAGGCGGTCGTCGCACGCTCGTCCGCATGCACCGGAAGCGGGGCGCCCGCTGCGACGAGCGCGAGCGCGGCCGCGGCCGCGAGCGAGGATCGCCCGAGCCGGCCG
>CAZZZK010000354.1:0-2505 GCA_964658555.1 Vulcanimicrobiota bacterium
GAGGCGGCTCTGCAATGGCAGTACCGCGTCACCGTACGCCATGACCGCCGCCGCGTGGACGACCACGTCGATCTCGCCCCCGTGCAGCCGCAGCCGTAGGACGCGGAACGCGCGCTCCGTCGCGGGGTTGTGCCGGAGTTCGCTCGCGACGATCGTTCCGGTCACGACGTTCTGGGAGCGCTTTCGGCCGACGTTGTTCCCGAAGAGCCCGGTCGGCACGAACGACGTTTTCGCGAAGGCCGCCATCGCGTCGTCGCCGTCGGCGGCGTAGGCGGCGCCGTCGGGCCAGCAGCGCAGCTCGTGCGCGAACGCCGCGACCGCGAGGGTCGCGCGGAACGGCAGCAGCCGGCTCGCGAGCGCGGCGTCGTAATCGGGGACGCTCGCCGAGAACGGGTAGAGCCCGTGCTCTTCGCCGTCGTGCGAGGCCCAGGCGAAGATCTCGCCCTCGAGCGGAAACTCGGCGTGGCGTTCCGCGCCCTCGATGACGGCCGAGAGCCGCGCCTCGCTCGCGAAATGCGGATTGACGCCCGCGAGTTCGAGCGCGCCGTCGCTCCGGCGCTTCATCGTCAGCCACAGCTCCGCGCCCGCTCCGGGCGTCCACGAGCGGTACTCGCCGTGCGGAGCGGCCGTCGAGGTCCCGTTTCCGATCGCGCGCGCGAGGAGCGATTGCAGCTCGTCGCGTTCGAGCGTGAACCCGACCGTGCGAAAGTAATCCGTCACACCGCACGGGTTGGCGCCCCGCTGCCAGAGTCTTTGCTCGGCGCCTGCCGGGGCGGAGCGCGCGCCGCGTCCGGGTAAGCGTCGGGCGTGACGACCTCCGCTTCTCCGGCGTCGCGCGTCGATGCGCTGCGCGACCTCTTACGCGACGCGAATCACGCCTATCACGTGCTCGACGCGCCCGTCATCTCCGACGCCGAGTACGATACGGCGCTGCGCGAACTGCGCGACCTCGAAGCGGCGCATCCCGACCTCGTCACGCCGGATTCGCCGACGCTGCGCGTCGGGGGCGAGCGTTCGAACGATTTCGCGCCGTATCCGCACGGCGTGCCGATGCTCTCGCTCGCGAACGCGTTCGACGAAGCCGACCTGCGCGCGTTCGACGTGCGCGCCCGCAAGCTCGCGGGCTCGGAGCCCGGCTACGTCTGCGAACTCAAGATCGACGGCCTCGCGATGTCGCTGCGCTACGAACGCGGCATCCTGCGCTCGGCCGGAACGCGCGGCGACGGCAGCGTCGGCGAAGAGGTCACGGGGAACGTCCGCACGATCGACGACGTGCCGCAGCGGCTCGCGGGCGCGCCGCCGACGCTCGACGTCCGCGGCGAGGTTTACCTGCGCAAGAGCGCGTTCGCCGCGCTCAACGAGACGCGCGCGGCCGCGGGGCTCGCGACGTTCGCGAACCCGCGCAATACGGCCGCCGGCGGCCTGCGCCAGAAGGACGCCGCGCTCACGGCGGAGCGGCGGCTCTCGTTCTTCGCCTACGCCGTCGGCGCGTTCGAGGGCGAGCTGCCGCCGTCGCAGCTGACGCTGCTCGAACGTCTGCGCGCGTTCGGATTTCCGACCGACGAGCACGCGCGGCGCTGCGCGACGATCGACGACGTGCTCGCGTTCTGCACGCGCTGGGAAGCCGAGCGCGCGACGCTCGATTACGAGATCGACGGCGTCGTCATCAAGGTCGACGATCTCGCGCTGCAAGCGAAGCTCGGGTTCGCGGGCAAGGATCCGCGCTGGGCCACCGCCTTCAAGTTCCGCGCGCAGGAGGCGCAGACGAAGCTCGAAGCGATCGAGATCAACGTCAGCCGTTCGGGGAAGCTCAATCCGTACGCGGTGCTCGCGCCCGTCGCGATCGGCGGCGTGACCGTGAAGATGGCGACGCTCCACAACGAGGCCGACATCGTCCGCAAGGATATCCGCGCGGGCGATACCGTCGTCGTGCGGCGCGCGGGCGACGTGATCCCGTACGTCGCGGGACCCGTGCTCGCGCTTCGTCCCGAAGGTTCGGTGCCGTACCGTCTTCCCGACCGCTGCCCCGTCTGCGATTCGGCGGTCGACCATCCCGAGGGCGACGTCTTCGCATATTGCACGAACGTCGCGTGCCCGGCGCAGAACCGGGAGCGGATCCGTCACTGGTGTTCGCGCGGCGCGATGGATATCGAGGGGATCGGCGACGCGCTCGCGGCGGCGCTCGTCGATGCCGGGCTCGTGCGCGACGTTACGGCGCTGTACGATCTCGACGCCGAGCGCCTCGCGAGCCTGCCGCGCCTGGGCGAGAAGTCGATCGCCAACGTCCTGCGCGAGATCGAGCGTTCGAAATCGCGCGGGCTCGCACGCGTGCTCGTCGCGCTCGGCATCCGCTACGTCGGCGGGCAGAACGCGGCGCTCCTCGCGGGCGATTTCGGGACGATCGACGCGCTCGCCGCGGCCTCGCGCGAGGAGCTCGCGGCGGTCGAGGGGATCGGCCCGCAGATCGCCGAGAGCGTCGCGTTCTTCTTCGCGCAGGCGCAGAAC
>CAZZZK010000355.1:0-2492 GCA_964658555.1 Vulcanimicrobiota bacterium
TCGCGCTCGCGGCGATCGTGCTCTACCCGCACGGCGTCGTCGGCCCCGATCGCACGGTCGATCCCGAGCTCGGCTACATCCAGGCGATGATCGACTATCTGCCGGCGTGGGCGCGCGGGCTGATGATCGCGGGGTTCCTCGCCGCCTACATGTCGACGATCGGGACGCACCTCAATCTCGGCGCGTCGTATCTCACGAACGACATCTACCGCCGGTTCGTCAATCCCGAGGCGAGCGATCGGCATCTCGTCGTCGCGTCGCGGATCGCGACCGTCATCGTCATGGTGCTCGCCGTCATCGGCGCCTATGCGAACAATTCGGTCGGCGGCGCGTGGATCTACCTCTACAACCTCACGGCCGGCGTCGGACTCGTGATGATCCTGCGCTGGTACTGGTGGCGCGTGAACGCGTGGAGCGAGATCGCGGCGCTCGCCGCCTCGCTCGTCGTCTCCAACCTGATCATCGTCCTCAAGGTCTTCACGGACGCGAACGCGACCGCGGAGACGCTGCTCGTCACGGTGCCGATCACGACGGCCGTGTGGATCGCCGTCACCTTCCTCACGCCGCCCGAGAGCGACGCGACGCTGCTGCGCTTCTACGAGCGCGTGCGCCCGAGCGCGCTCGGATGGCGGCCGATCGCGCGCCGCGCGGAGCCCGCGCCCGGCGTCGAATCGCTCGGCGTCAACGCGATCGACTGGGTCGCGGGCTGCGGGCTCGTCTACGGTTCGCTGTTCGGCATCGGGAAGCTCGTGCTCGGCGACGCGTCGCGCGGCGCGCTCGCGCTCGCCTTCGCGGCGCTCTGCGGAGCGATCATCTGGTACAACATCGCCCGGACGGCGAAGCCGACGTACCGCGTCAGGCGAGAGGCTTCGGCTCTCGGCGATAGGTGAACTCGTCGTCGATCGCCCGGATCAGCTCGGACGCGCCCGCCGCATCGGTTTCCTTCGAGCGCTCGGCGAGCTCGATGAGCGCGCGGTCGGAGTGGACGAGCGCGGCCTTCATCGCCGCATCGAGATGCGCGTGTTCGAATTTCTTCACGAAGGTCTGGTCGTTGAACATGCAGCGATAGAGGACGGCCTCGAGCGCGGCCGTCGTCGGCTCGTCGAGCGCCGGTTCGAGTCGCGCGCGCATGCGCGTCAGGGCGGGCCCGACGTAGGCGCGCACGCGCATGTCGCTGTCGTGCCGATCGTCCTCGACGTCGTAGCCCTTATAATCCGGGAGCGTCTCGTGTACGAACGTCAGATCGTCGGTCATTGCTAGCCGCGACCCAAGGGAGCGGCTCCCGGTTTCGTTCGAGCGCTCATGCCGCGCGGCGTTCGTTTTCGACGGCTGGCGGCGGCGTCGCCGCACGCCCTTCGAGGAGGCGCAACTGCGGCGCGCGCCGGCCGCCCCCCGGTTTCTTCGGAGGCGGCTCGCCGCTCTGCCGGTAAACGACGACGTTCGCGACCGCGCCGCAGAGCGCCGCGATCCCCCACAATCCGAAGAAGAAGAACGTCGTATTGGGGTGGCCGCCGCGCCACGTCGAGACGGTCGCGTAGATGGAGACGCCGATCGCGCCGAAGCCGCCGAACGCCGCGAACGCGGCGATCCGGAGAAACGTGGGGTCGCGTCGGCGCGGCGTTCTAGCCATATAACGGATTTTAGCATCCGGACGCAGCGAGCGAGCGTTCATCCACCGTCTCCTCGACTTCTCGAGGGGCCGATCTTCAGATAGGACGAACCCGTACGGTGTGGAGGATGCAAGCCGGCTTATGGCTCGGGTCCGCGAACGTGACGTCGCGGCCTTCGAATCGCTATACGACGGCTACCATCGTCTCGTTCACGGGATCGCGCTGAAGATGCTGCAGGATACGGCGGCCGCGGAAGACCTCACGCAGGCGGTGTTTCTCAAAATTTGGAGCGCGCCCGAAGCGTTTTCGAGCGGCAATTTCGGGGCGTGGATCGCGCGGGTGACGCGCAATCGCGCGCTCGATACGCTGCGTTCCCGCGCCGTCCACGCGAGCGAAGAACTTCCGGCCGACATCGCCCTCGACGTGATCCTCGACGATGCGGTTTTCGCGAAACTCGACGCCGAGAGCGTACGCGACGCGCTCGGACGGCTCCCCGCCGAACAGCGCGAGCCGATCGTGCTCGGGTTCTTCGGCGGCGTGACGCACGAAGAGATCGCGCGGCGCACGGCGACGCCGCTCGGGACCGTGAAGACGCGCATCAGGGCCGGCTTGCGCAAGATGCGCGCGTCGCTCGAAACGAGCGTGGCGCGATGATGCACGACGACGCGATGCTCGACTCGGTCGCCGTCCTCGCACTCGGCGCGCTGCCCGCGGCGGAGGCGGCTCCGCTCGCCGAACACGTCCGCACGTGCGCGGAGTGCTCGGCGCTCTACGGCGACCTGCGCGGCGTCGCGGACCTCGTCGGCTTCGAAGCGGAGCTCGCGGCGCCCGTCGACGAGCTCGCGTCCGCGCGCCTCAAGGCGCGCGTCATGGGCGTGGTCC
>CAZZZK010000356.1:0-2487 GCA_964658555.1 Vulcanimicrobiota bacterium
CGGCGAGGGAGGGCGGTTGCGGCGCTTGCGCGAGAGCGGGGACCGTCGTGGACCCGATCGCGAGCAGCGCGGCTGAGATGATACGCATGCCGTCCCACATGCAAGCCGCGTGCCAAGCGGCGGCCCGCGCCGGCCGGCCGCTCAGTGCCGCGTCGTGACGAGGACGGCGAGGACGGCGGCCGCGAGCGCGGGCGGCATCACGCAGATCCCCGTCCGCAAGAAGTTCCAGGCGCCGATCTCGATCCGCTCGCGCCGCAGTGCGATCAGCCAGAGCACGGTCGCGAGCGACCCCGTCACCGAAAGGTTCGGACCGAGATCGATCCCGATCGCCACGGCGTTGCGGAACGCTTCGTGCCCGTGCAGCGAGAGCACGGCCTTCCCGGCGATGAGGCCCGAGGGCAGATTGTTGACGGCGTTGGAGGCGAGCGCGACCGAACCGGCGCCGGCGAGTACGCTCGCGACGAGCGGCAGAGCCGTCAGCGCCTTCATCCCCGCAGCGACGACGGTCATCAGTCCCGTCGTGTCCATCGCTTCGACGAGAACGAAGAGCCCCGCGACGAGCAGCAGGACGGTCCACGAGACGGAGGTCAGCACGGGGCCGAGCGCGTCGCGGTCGATCGTTCCGACGGCGACGAAGACGACCGCAGCGGCCGCGAGGGTCACCGCACCGAGCTGCGCGCCGAGCGCCGACGCGACGAACAGCGCGACCGCCGTCGCGCCGATGCCGCCGAGCGTCAGCCGTCCGCCGCGCGAGAGCGCGGGGACGTCGCCCGCGGGCGCGAGCTCGCCCGAAAGCTCCTTCTTCGAGAGCAGCGCGAGCACGGCGAACGTGATGGCGATCGAGGCGAGGGACGGCAAGCCGAACGCGACGAGCCATTTGCCGAGCGGCGGCATATCGTTCGCGAAGACGACGAGGTTCGCCGGGTTCGAGATCGGGAGCACGAAGCTCGCCGCGTTCGCGATCAGCGCGCACGCATACAGGTACGGCAGGGGATCGGCCTTCGCTCGCTTCACCGCGGCGGCGACGGCCGGCGTGAGGACGACCGCGGTCGCGTCGTTCGAGAGGACGACCGTGACGACGATCCCGACGCCGTAGACGATCGCGAAGAGCGCGAAGCGCGAGCCGCGTGCGCCCGCGACGGCCACGCCCGCGACCCAATCGAAGACGCCTTCGCGCCGGGCGAGCTCGGCGAGCACCATCATCCCCGAGAGGAAGAGGTAGACGTCGAGGCCCTTGCCGACCGCGCCGAGCGCGAGCCCCGGCGAGAGCTGACGCGCCGCCACGAGGACGACCGCCCCGCCGGCCGCCCAGATCCATTCGGAGATGCCGAACGGCCGGAAGAGCACGCCCGCGATGGCGAGCGCGCAGACCGCCCAGATGATGAGATGCGACGAGATGATAGCCTCTTCTCCACGAGGGACGCGTTGCCGAACGCCGTTCCCGGGCGACGCCGGATGCATGTCCGGCGGGAGCGATGCGGCCGGTGGTCCCTCGAGACGGACGGCGAGCGACCTGGGTATGCAAGAAGCGTGCCATACTTCTCGACCCGCTCCGGCGCTTTGGCACGCAGCTTGCATAGAACGGTCGTGACGCTCACCGCGCCGTCGGCGCTGGCGACCCTCCTCGGACTCCTCCTCGTTCCCCCTGCCGCGCAGGCGGACGTTCCGGGCGCGCTCCCGCCGCCGCCGAACCCGCGCGTCGCCGTCCCGCTCCACCTCGACCGCGTCCGCGAGCACCTGCGGAGCGCGACGGCGGCGGACGAGCTCGGCCGCCGCTGCCTCGGCGAAGCGAACGAGTCGATCGCGAGCGCGGCGCAGGCATCGGCGCGGGGCGATCTCTCGGGGGCGGATCAGCTCGCCGCGAGCGCGGACGACCTCCTGCGTGCCGTCTCCGGCCCGCCGGCCGGTCGCCCGAAGCCGCCCGCGGAAGACGTGCTCGGCCGCGTCGATACCATGGCGATCGCCCTCGCCCTCGTGAAGACGCCGCGCGCGGCCGCGCTGCTCGCGCTCGCCCGCGACGTCGCCGCGAACGCGCGGCGGGCGGCCGCGAACGGCCTCGAAGCGGCGGCGACCGTCGGGGCGATGCGCGCCGAGGCGATCGCGCGAGCCGCGGCCCACGTGGCGATCGCTGCCGATCCCGGCCTCGCGAACGCCCTCCCGCCGCCGCCCCCGCACCGGCCGCGCCCGCCCGCGCCGAACGGACCGCCGGATCCGCCGGCCGCGGCGCCCGAGACGACGCCCGGAGAGCGCGCGTGAGCGGCCTCGCGCTACGGACGACCCTCGAGGGAACCGTCACGCTGCGGACGTACGCGACGCTGCTGCCGCTCGACGTCCGCGATCTCGACGCGGCGGTCGCGCGGGAAGCCGACGTCAACCCCTGGCTCGAGATCCTCGACCGGCCGTTCGCGGGGATCGACGGCGAGGAGATCGGCCGGCTCGCCGAACGCGGGCCGTCCCTCGTCGCGCATCTCGAAGCGCAGCTCGATG
>CAZZZK010000357.1:0-2449 GCA_964658555.1 Vulcanimicrobiota bacterium
GGGGCGAGCTTCTCGCACTCGTCGGACCGCGCGGTGCGGGCAAGACCACGCTCCTGCGCGCAATCGGCGGCGCTCTCGCGCCGTCGTCGGGGACGATCACGCTCGACGGCCGCCGCATCGCGGCGCCCGATGCGGGCGCCGAACGCCGCGAGATCGCCCTCTTCGACGAGCGCGACGTCGCCCACGACGTGTCGAACCGGATGCGGGCGCTGCGCGCGCTCGACCGCCTGGCGCGATCCGGAAAATTCGTCGTCGCCGCGATCTCGGATCCGGATGTCGCAGCCTTCGCCGATCGCGTCGCGCTCCTTCGGGGCGGGCGCGTGTGCGCGTTGGGTTCGCCCGCCGAGATGCTCGCGAGCGGTCGCCTGCACGACGTCTACGGCGCGTCGTGCGCCGTGCGGAACGCCTAGCCGTGTTCGTCGCGATGGCGCGCTTCTTCGTCAGCGAACCCTACGCGGCGTACGTCGAGGAGCGCCTGCGCGACCTCGCGACGCTCCGCGGCCGTTCCGGTTTTCTGCGCCATCTGCTCCTTCGACCGACGTCGTACGATCGGCCGTACGTCGTGACGACGTTTTGGGAGCGCGCGAGCGATTTCGAAGCGTGGAACCGGTCGGAATCCGCGATCGAGGGCGGCGCGCGTTTGCGGATGCTGCCGCGCGACGCGTTTCGCGGACGCGGGAGCGTCGAAACGTTCGAGACGTTCGGCCCCTTCGCGGGCGCGTCGACCGAACGCGTCGCGGCGGAAGGCTGACGTGTCGCGTGACGGCCGTTCGCGCTCGCCGCTGCTCGATGCGCGCAATCTCTGCGTCGACGTCGGCTGCGCGCGCGTGCTCGAGAACGTGAGCATCAGCGCTCGGCCGGGCGACGTCGTCGTGCTTCTCGGCCGCTTCGGCGCCGGCAAGACGACGCTGCTGCGGACGCTCTGCGGAGCGCTCGCGCCGAGCACGGGCTCGCTCTCGTACGACGGCGGGACGCCGTCGACGCGACGCTGCGCGTACTACGAATCGTGCGACGGCGACGCGTGGCGCGCGAGCGATCGCGACCTCGTGCTGCTCGACGAGCCGTCGGACCTCCGCACGCGATCGAGCGAACGCGCGTTGCAGCGCACGTTCGACGAGTTCGCAAACGCCGGAAAGATCGTCGTCGCCGCGATGCGCGACCTGCATCTCGCCGCATACTTCGCAACGCGCGTTCTCGTTCTCGACCGCGGACGCGTCGCGTGCGACGGGCGGCCGGGCGACGTGCTCGACGCGGCCGACCTGCACGACCGATTCGGTTTTCCGTGCGCGATGCTCCGCAGGCCGGCGTTCGGGCGGTAATCGCGGGCGCGAAAGGAACGCGGCGCCGACCTCCCGGATGACGGACGATGGCCGCTCCGATCATCGTTCCGCCGTTTACCGAAGCGACCGCGGCCGCGAAGGTCGCCGCCGCGCAAGATGCGTGGAACACGTGCGATCCCGAACGCGTGGCGCTCGCGTACACCGAGGATTCGCAGTGGCGCAATCGCACGGAGTTCTTCACGGGCCGCGAGGCGATCAGAGCGTTCCTACGCCGGAAGTGGGATCGCGAGCGCGAGTACCGGCTCATGAAAGAGTTGTGGTGCTTTCACGACGCGCGCATCTCGGTGCGCTTCGAATACGAGTATCTCGACGCGCGCACCGAGCGCCGGATGCGCGCGCACGGAAACGAACACTGGGAGTTCGACGAACGCGGCCTCATGCGGCGCCGCGATATGAGCGCGAACGATTACGAGATCGCCGAGCACGACCGCCGGTACCGCTGAGGGCGAACGCGGCGCTCGATCCGAGCGTCGCGAACGCGAGCCAGACCGGCACTTTGAGCGCGAGCAGCGTCCCGCGCGAGCGCCCGTCGCGCGCCGAGAGCGCCGCGACGTAGCGCTGCCAGCCGGCGCTCGCGAGCTCGTTCGGCGCCGCAGCGTCGCGAAACGCGGCTGCCGCCGATGCGGGCGCGGGCCGTTCGGCGAGATCGTTCCACGGAACGCAGAGCAACGCGAGGGCGAACGCGATCGCGACGCGCGTCTGCGGGAATCGGCCCGCGAGGGCGAGCGCGCCCGGGACGGCGAGGCCGTACTGCGTCGCGTGCAAGAACGGCGCCCACGGCAGCGCGAGCATCGCCGGCACGAGGACGAGAAGTGCATCGTCCTGCGCGGCGCGAGCGAGGCGACGCGCCGCGACGACGGACACGGCGAGCGCGGCGAACCAGAGCACGTTCGCGATCGCGAGCGTCTGCGATGCCGGGCCGCCGGCCGCGAAGATCGCCGCCGCGATCGTCTGCTGGCCCGCGAGCCAGCCGAGTTCGGCGGCCGCGTGTTCGGGCACGACGCCGCGAACGTATTCGCGGACGCCCGCGGTTCCGCCGATCGCGAAGGAAAGCGCGACGAGCCCGCTCCCGAGCGCGGCGAGCGGGAGCACAAACCTCCGGCGCGTCG
>CAZZZK010000358.1:0-2444 GCA_964658555.1 Vulcanimicrobiota bacterium
ACCTGTGACCTTCGGGTTATGAGCCCGACGAGCTACCGGACTGCTCCACCCCGCGCCGGGCGCTCCACACTATACGTCGCCGTCGTCGGACTTGTCAACCGGGAAGCGACGGCCTTCGAAGAAGCGCTCCGGCATGAGCGACGCCGGCCTCGTGCACCGCATCCCGAAGGTTCAGCTGCACTGCCATCTCGAGGGCACGATGCGCGCGGAAACCTTTCGCGAGCTGGCCCGAACGTACGGCTTGGAGAGCGTTCGCGCCGCCGCTCCGCTCGAGCGGACCTACGCGTTCGCGACGTTCCGCGAGTTCTTGCTGACGTTCGCCGAGGTCTGTAAGGTCCTGCGCGGACCGGCCGATTACGCCCGGATCGCGCGCGAGTACGCGCGCACCGCGATCGCCCAGAACGTCCGCTACGCGGAGCTCTTCGTATCGCCGTCCGTCTGGACGTTCTTCCATCCCGAGCTCGACGTGCGCGCCTGCGTGGAAGCGATCGCGGCGGCGCTGCGAGCCGAACTCGAGCCGCACGGCGCGCACGCCGTCCTGATCTGCGATCTAACCCGCAATTTCGGCCCCGAGCGGGCCGAGGCGACCGCTCGGAGGGCGGTCGCCCTACGCGAAGCCGGCCTCGGGATCGTCGGCGTCGGTCTCGGCGGCGACGAAGCGAACTTTCCCGCCGAGGCCTACGCGGGCGCGTTCGCGATCGCGAGGGCGGCCGGGCTGCACGCGGTCGCGCATGCGGGTGAAGCGGCCGGCGCGCAGAGCGTCCGAGCGGCGGTCGAGACGCTCGGCGCCGAACGGATCGGCCACGGCGTTCGGGCGATCGAAGATTCCGCCGTCGTCGAGCTGCTCGTCGCCCGCGGCGTGACCCTCGAGATCTGTCCGACCTCGAACCGGCTCACGGGAGCCGCGCCCGCGGACCGGGCCCATCCGCTCGCGGCGCTCGACGCCGCGGGCGTCCGCTGCGTGATCGACGCGGACGATCCGGAGCTCTTCTCGACCACGCTCGAAACCGAGTACGGCATCGTCGCGGGCTGGCTCGGCGACGCGGCGCTCGCGCGCTTCGCGGCGAACGCGATCGAGGCGAGCTTCGCCGACGACGGCCGCAAGGCAAGGCTGCGGAGCGAACTCGCCGGCGGCTGAAAACGCGCGACCCCCGTCGAACGTTATGGGGATCATGGCGGGACATACGCACTTCGACGAGTCGACCGAGCAGTATCTCGAAGCGGTCTATCGCCTCGAGCGCGAGGGTCCGGGCGTCACCACGAGCGGCCTCGCCTCCGAGCTCGGCGTCGCACCCGCATCCGTCTCGGGGATGCTCAAAAAGCTCTCCGCCGACGGCTACATCGACCATCGCGCGCGCGGCGAGGCGAAGCTCACGCGGCGCGGCCTCGAAGTCGCCGTTCGCGTTCTGCGCCGGCATCGGCTGGCCGAATGCTTCCTCGTCGAGATGCTCGGGATGTCGTGGGACGAGGTGCACTCCGATGCGTGCATGCTCGAGCACGCGATCTCCGCGCGCGTCGAGGAGCGGCTGCTCGCGGTCCTCGGCAACCCGACGACGTGTCCGCACGGCCATCCGATCCCCGCGAGCGATCTCAGCGACCCCGTCTGGCCGGGCGTCCCGCTCGCGCAGATCGTGATCGGCGGCGGTGCGACCGTCCACGGCGTCGTCGACGAAGTACCCGAGCTGCTGCGCTATCTCGCGGAGATCGGGCTCTGCCCGGGCGCGAAGGTTTCGATCGTCGACAAGGCGCCGCTCGGCGGTCCGGTCACGATCCGTATCGCCGAGCGGCAGCATGCGATCTCGCTCGAACTCGCGCGCACGGTGACCGTCCTTCCGAACGTGGCCGAAGACGTCGCGGGCGAGATCGAACTCGCCTCGGCATAGCCCGCACGGCCCGCGCGCCCGCGCCGCCTTGCTTCCACGGCCCCGCGCGGTAAGAAGTCCTCGATGAACGTCACGCTCGTTCTCGTGATCCTCAACGTCGCGGTCTACCTCTGGCAGATCGCCTCGGGCACGCGTTTCGACGATACCGCGAGCCTCGTCGAGCACGGCGCGCTCTACGGGCCGCTCGTAACGCAGCGCGGCGAGTGGTGGCGTATCGTGACGGGCGGCTTCGAACACGGCGGCTTCACGCATCTCGCCTTCAACATGTTCGCGCTCTGGCAGCTCGGCCGGTATCTCGAACTCGCGATCGGCAGCCCGCGGATGCTCGCGATCTACGTCTTCTCGCTCGGCGTCTCGGGCGCGGCCGTGATCGCGTTCGCACCCCACGACGTGACGGTCGGCGCCAGCGGTGCGATCTACGGCCTCTTCGGCGCGCTGCTCGCGATCGGCGTGCGGCTCGGAAAACGCGGCCGGCAGATGATCGCGCAGATCGTCCCCGTGCTGCTGATCAACCTCGCGTTCACGTTCGCGATCCCGTTCATCTCGCGCGCGGGCCATCTC
>CAZZZK010000359.1:0-2439 GCA_964658555.1 Vulcanimicrobiota bacterium
CACGGACGCGACGTTCGTCGCGGCCTCGCGTCGCGCCGCGAACGGCATGCGCGGTCACGGCCAGAACGATTTCAAGCTCGCGTTGTCCGGGAGCGCCGTGTTGCGCGCCCTGCGGACGGTCGGAGGTATCTCATGACGCTGCCGCTCGTCGGAGCCGGCCACGATCGCGTCGACGGTCGACTCAAGATCACGGGCGGCGCCACGTACTCCGCGGAGTGGGGCCTGCCCGGGATGCTCTACGGCTACATGGTGCTCAGTTCCGTCGCGAACGGCCGGATCGCATCGCTCGATACGTCGCTCGCCGCGAAACAAGCGGGCGTCGTCACGATCCTCACGTCGTCGAACGCCCGCGCGTCGCGGCCGGAGCGAAAACGCCGAACGATCGCGTGCTCAAGGTCTTGCAGGACGACGAGATCCAGTACGACCGGCAACCGGTCGCGCTCGTCGTCGCCGAAACGTTCGAGGGCGCGAAATACGCCGCGTCGCTCGTGCGCGTCGCCTACGATTCGGCGCGTCCGCGCACCGTCTTCGCACGAGGCGAACGCTATACGCCCGCGCAGATTCACGGCAAACCGCCCGATACGCTGCGCGGCGATGCCGACGCGGCCTTCGCGGCCGCCCCGGTGCGCGTCGACAATACCTATACGACGCCCGTCGAGCATCACAATCCGATGGAGCCGCACGCGGCGATCGCCGCGTGGGACGGCGATCGCCTGACCGTGTACGACGCGTCGCAGGGCGTGAGCGTCGCTCGCGTGCGGCTCGCCGCCGTGTTCGGCGTGCCGCCTGCGAACGTCCGCGTCGTCACGAAATTCCTCGGCGGTGCGTTCGGCTGTAAGGGATCGACGTGGCCGCATACCGTGCTCGCGGCGATGGCCGCGAAAGCGATCGGCCGCCCCGTGCAGGTCGCGATCTGGCGCCCGCAGATGTGGGGATCGGTCGGGTACCGACCGGCGACGATCCAGCGCGTCGCCCTCGGGGCCGCGCACGACGGGCGCCTCACGAGCACGATACACGAAACGGAATCTCAGACGTCGATGTTCGACGAGTTCGTCGAACCCTCGGGCGTCATCACGACGATGCTCTACGCGTCGCCCGCGCTCAAAGTAACGCATCGTCTCGCTCGCATGAATTACGCGACGCCGACGTACATGCGCGCTCCGGGCGAATCGACGGGCTCCTTCGCGCTCGAGTCGGCGATGGACGAACTCGCCTACGCGGTCGGTCTGGATCCGCTCGAACTGCGGCTGCGTAATTACGCCGAGACCGATCAGGCCGAGCAAAAACCGTTCTCGAGCAAGTCGCTACGCGAATGCTATCGCGCGGGCGCCGAGGCGATCGGCTGGCACGGGCGCGATCCGCGCGTACGATCGATGCGCGACGGCCGGAGCCTCATCGGATACGGCATGGCGACGGCAAGCTATCCCACCAACCGCAGCAAGGCATCCGTCGTCGCGTCGCTGATGCCCGACGGCACGGCGGTCGTTCGCAGTGCCGGCGTCGACGTCGGAACGGGCGCGTATACGGCGTTCACGCAGATCGCGGCCGAGACGCTCGGCATGCCGGTCGAGCGCGTCCGGTTCGAACTCGGCGATTCGGCCTACCCCGATGCTCCCGTCGCCGGCGGCTCGCAGCTTACCGCGAGCGTCGGGTCGGCGACGAAGCTTGCGGCGCTCGACGCGCGCGGCAAGCTCGTCGAGCTCGCGATCGCCGACGACCGTTCTCCGTTGCACGGCTTCGCCGCGGCGGAGATCGACTCGGGCGATGGGCGGCTATTCGCCCGCACGCGACCCGAGCGCGGCGAGACGTTCGCCGCTATCCTCTCGCGCGCCGGCAAACCCGTGTACGGCACGAGCACGTCCGCGCCCGGTGCGGAGAAGGATGCGTACGCGATGCACGCGTTCGGTGCGCAGTACGCGATCGTACGCGTCGATCCCGATCTCGGAACGGTTCGCGTCGTGAAGCAGGTCGGCGCGTTCGCATCGGGCCGCATCATCAACGCGAAGACCGCCCGCAGTCAGTATCTCGGCGGCATGGTGTTCGGGCTCGGCATGGCGCTCCTCGAAGAGACGCGCGCCGACGAACGGACGGGCCGGTACATGAATGCGAATCTCGGCGAGTATCTCGTCCCCGTGCACGCGGACGTCGGCGCGATGGAAGCGATCATCGTTCCCGAGGACGATCCCCACGTCAACCCGATCGGCGCGAAGGGCATCGGCGAGATCGGGATCGTCGGTGCGGCCGCCGCGATCGCGAACGCCGTCTACCACGCGACCGGAAAACGCATCCGCGACTTGCCGATCGCTCCCGAAAAGGTGCTCGCCTAGCAACGACCCGGTCGACGTCCGGGAGTGGTACGCCGGGAACCTGCGGTCCGCGGTCCGCGGTTGCGGCTCGTACGCGAACGCCGGGAACGCCGAGGCCCGCATCGTTCGATGC
>CAZZZK010000360.1:0-2415 GCA_964658555.1 Vulcanimicrobiota bacterium
CGACGTCGCGCACGACGTAGGTCGCGTACGCGCCGTTGTGCAGCGAATCGACGTATTGCGAGCCGCCCAAGCGCGTGAACCCGTCGACAAGCGCGACGAGCACGGGCGGCATCTCGCCGCTCGCGATCAGGCGATCGGCCCATTGCACGACGTTGCGTTCCCACGGCCGCGCCGAGACGAGCGCCGCCGTATCGCCCGTGTAGCCGTGCAGCACGTAGAGCACGGGGTAGCGCCGCGACCCTTCGGGATCGAATCCGGGCGGCGTATAGACCGCGAGCGGACGATCGCTCGGATCGCCGAGCGGATTGTCCCGCAGCGCCGGGGCGTCGATCGCGTCGATCGTCAACTCGCCTTCGAGCCGCAGCAGGCGTCCGAGATCGGTTCGTCTCACGGAGCGCGAGCTACGCGTCGAGAGGACGACGATCCCCTCGCGCGATAGCTCGCACGCGATGGTCGCGCTTCTCCGCGCCGTCGCGGCGCTCGTCGTCGCGACGACGGCATTCGTCGCCTCGCTCGCGGGCGCGACCGCCGCGACCTACGGTCACGGGGCGATCGTGCGGCGCGCCGGCAACGCGATCTTCGAACGCGACGGCGCGCCGTTCTTTCTGTACGGTGCGGCCTTCTTCTACGAGCGCTTGCCGCGCGACCAGTGGGGTCCGGCGATGGACGCGCTCGCGGGGCTCGGCATCAACACGCTCGATCTCTACGTGCCCTGGAATTGGCACGAGATCGCCGACGGCGATTTCGATTTCGACGGGCGCACGAATCCGCGCCGGGACCTGCGCGGGCTGCTGCGCCTCGCGCGCGCGCACGGCTTCGCGATCGTCTTGCGGCCGGGGCCCGTCGTGCGCAACGAGTGGCGCAACGGCGGCGATCCGGACTGGCTGCTCGCGCGACCGGAATACGGCATGCCGCTGCACGACCTGCTCGAAGGCCGCTATCCGCCGACCGCGACGCTGCAGAACGCGAACTCGGACGACGCCGCCGCGCAGTGGCTCGGCAACGCGACGCACCTGCGGTACGCGCGCCGCTGGCTCGAGCGCGTGCTGCGCGAATGCGCGCCCGAGAGCGATCTCGTCCTCGCGGTCGCGCTCGACGACGATCAGGGCGCGTACATCGATAATCAGACCTGGCCGGCGCCGCATCTGACGCGCTACCTCGACTGGCTGCGCGGCGTCGTGTGGGGCGTCACGGGGCCGCGCGAGCCCGTCTTCATCAACACGTACCAGATGAAAGTTCCGGCGTCGTCGCCCGTGTGGGCGATGGGCAACTGGTATCAGAGCGACGCCTACGCGCTCGGCGATCACGATCGCGCGCAGCTCGAGCTCTCCTTCGGCATGCTCTCGACGCGGCCGGATCAGCCGCTGATGGCGAGCGAATTCCAGGCGGGGTGGCTGCAGGGGCCGGCGGCCGGCCGATCCGAGCAATACGGGCCTGGCCCTCGCGACGATGCTCGGCATGGGCGTGCGCGGCGTCGTCAATTTCCCGGCGCAGGACACGCTCGATCCGGCCGGCTGGGAAGCTCCGTTCGCGAACGCGTTCTACGCCTGGGATGCGGCGCTCGGGCTCGACCGGTCGCGCGCGCCGCGTGCCGAACCGACGCGCGAATTCGGTGCGCTCGCGGCGTTTCTCGGGCCGCAGCTCGCGGGCGCGCAGGTCGCGCACGATGCCGCGATCGCCTATCTCGGCGGGAGCTTCGACCCGGCCCGGACCTCGAACGCGATCGTCGCCGAGGCCGCCGCGCGCGTGCTCGACGCGCAGCAGGCGTGCGGCCGCGCGGGCCGCTCGTGCGCGGTCGTCGATCCGCACGCGCTCTCGACGGCCGCGCTCGGCGCGTACGGTACGCTCGTCGTGCCGCCGCTCTCCGCGGCCCGCGGGCTCGCGCCGGATCCGGCCGTCACGGCGCGGCTACGCGACTTCGCGCGGCACGGCGGCCGAATCGTCTCGTCGGCGACGGGCGCGGCGAGCTTCGGCGCACGCGCGGTCTCCGGCGCCGGCGACGCGACCTTCGCGAGCGATCCGACGCACGTGCTCGACGGGTTCCTCGCGCTCGCGAACTACGGCTCGCGCGACCGCCGCTACGCGGGCGCGCTGATCGCCGAACCGGACGGCCGGCGCATCGCGCTCCCGCCGTTCGTCGTCCCCGCGCATCGCGGACGCGTGCTGCCCGTCGGCGTGCGGCTCGCGCGCCTGGCCCCCGGCTATCGCCCGGCCGACACGCTCGCGTTCACCGACTGCATGCCCGACCGTTTCGAACGCGACGGCGCGCGGCTGCGTTTCGTGCGCGCGGGCGATCCGCGAGCGGATGCCGCCTGCACGTACCGGTTCCACATCGCGGGTGCGGATCGCGCGATCGCGCTCCGGCCGGGCGACGCGCTCTCGGTCGCGCCGGCGGGCGTGACGCTCGAGCGCGCG
>CAZZZK010000361.1:0-2408 GCA_964658555.1 Vulcanimicrobiota bacterium
CGCGTTGCCCGACGAGATCGCATGCAGGGGATCGCGGACGCGGTGTGCCCGCAGGCCGGGATACGTTCGCGGCCGGGGCGCGGTCTTCGGCCTGCAACGTCGGAGAGCGCTCGCTCGGCACCTACACCCGGCAAAGATCTCCGCCGGGTCGAGACGGCCGCGAACCGGAAACGGCGTTTCGCGGGCGAGGCCGCAGTCCCAGGATCCCCAGGCCGGCCGGTTCGGCTGCTTCCCACGGCCCGTCGACCGCGCGAAACGCGCATTCTGCCACAGCATCCGAATGGGTGATGCACGCCCGGCGGCCGCGATGGCATTCAATGGCCTCAGGCCGTTGAGGCACGTTGGCGCGGAGGTCGGGATGACACATGGCGCGCAGCTTGAGTGTTCCTGTGTCGAGGCTCGGGAGATCCTCGACCGCGCGGAGCGCGAGGTTCGTCGCCTCAGACAGAACGGAGCGTGCGAGGGCCATTACTTGATGGCGATGCAGGTCCTGGCGGCCCTGAGGCACCTCGACCGGATCATCGAACCGCATCGCGTCCGCACCGCCTCGGCCGCGTCGGCGGTCAACGCGCCTCAACCGCTCGCACGCAAGCGGTCCTGGTTGACCGGCACGTGGCGGTTCGCGCGCAACGGGGCACGTCAGATCGACGCGCGCGTCTGAAGCGGCTTCCGGCGTCCGCTGCCCGAGGTCGCGTCGCACGGCCCTCGACGACGGGGTGCCCTGCATCGACCGAGGGCTTCAACCGGAAAGCGTAGGAGCGATGCGGACCGCGGGTTCCGACGATCGCTGCAAGCGTCCCATCCCGCAGAGGGTCACCCGGTCTGTCGGCTGCCCTGTTCAGGCGGATGGTGACGAGCGGAGGCGCAGCCCCTGAGGCGACGGATGCTCAAAGCCTTGTTGAAATGGCCGCTGATCCTGCTTCTCAGCACGGCTTTGCCGGCGTTCGGCGGACCGCATCCGCTGCCGTCACACCAGGCGGCCGAGATCGAGAGCCTGGTCAATCGGGCGGCGGAACTCCTGGAGGAACGCGGTCGCGCCGCCTTCCAGGACTTCCGGAAACCCGGCGCCGGCTGGCGCTACGGCGACGTCTACCTGTTCGTCGTCGACATGCAGGGGATCGTGCTGTTCAACGCGGTTCGGCCGAACCGCGAGGGGCGCGACCTGCTCGACGAGCGCGACGCCGACGGCAAGCGCTTCCACAGAGACTTCGTCGATACCGTCAGGAAGTTCGGGTCCGGCTGGGTCGACTACATGTTCCCCAGGCCCGGCCAGCCGATCGTCACCATCAAGTGGAGCTACGTCTGCGCAACGCGCATCGACGGCGTGGAGGCGCTCGTGGGAGCCGGCGTCTACGTCGATTGATGCGAGGACCGTATCCGGGACGCCGCGGTCCACGACACCGTCGGGCTGCGTCGTCTCAGGACGGCCGAAACGCTGATGGTGCCCAGGGGCGGAATCGAACCACCGACACTGCGATTTTCAGTCGCATGCTCTACCAACTGAGCTACCTGGGCGTCGCCCGTGCCCCCGTGGGGCCTCGAACGCCGCGGGGTATAGTGAGTGCTTTCCGGCCTGTCCAGCCTCGCCGTGACATCGGCGTGACCGAACCGCGGAAAAATCGTCAGGCCTCCGGATCGGGCTCGCGCGGCGGCTCGTCGGGGTCGAGGGGCTCGGGAATGGCGTAGCGCTCGTTCAACCAGCGCCCCAGGTCCACGTCCGCGCAGCGCTGCGAGCAGAACGGCCGGAATTCCGGCTCGGCCGGGCGGCGACAGATCGGGCATGCGGGGCGCGGCGACTGGCTCACGCGAGGCCGCCCCACCCGGCGCGGATCGGATAGCCCTCGCCGTCGAGCAGGCTCATCGTCTCGTAGAGCGGCAGGCCGACCACGGCGCTGTAGGAGCCGACGAGCTTCACAACGAACGCGCCCGCCAGGCCCTGGATCGCGTAGCCGCCGGCTTTGCCGCGCCACTCACCCGACGCGATGTAGCTCTGGATGTCCCGGCTCGAGAGGCGCTTGAACCGCACCCGGCTCTCGACGATCCGCTCCCGGCGCCCGCGCGGCGACAGCACGCAGATGGCCGTGAAGACCCGATGCTGCCGGCCCGAGAGAAGGCGCAGGCAATCCGCCGCCTCGTCCGGCACCTCGGCCTTGGGCAGGACGCGCCGCCCGACGGCCACGACCGTGTCCGCCGAGACCAGCCATGTCGGCGTCGTCGCGTCCCCGAGGTGCAGCGCGGCCTCCGCGGTCGCCAGCTTGGTCCGGGCGAGGCGTCGGGCGAGTTCCCGGGGCGGTTCGGCCTTGCGCGGGGTCTCGTCGATCTCGGCCGGCAGCAGAGCGTCCGGTTCGATGCCGATCTGCTGGAGCAGCGCGAGCCGGCGGGGCGACGCGGACGCGAGCACGAGGCGG
>CAZZZK010000362.1:0-2395 GCA_964658555.1 Vulcanimicrobiota bacterium
CGAGGTCGAGCACGCCGTGCGGATCGAGATAGTAGCCGCTCTCCGTGACGGTGAACGAGACGATCTTCGTCTCGGGACGCGCCGCGGCCGCGATCAGCGTTTCGACGGTCGGCTCGAAGCGAACGACCTCCGAGATCGCGGTGATCTTCTCGTAGGTGCGGTCGCCGTCGGGCGTCACCGTTTCGAGCGTATACGCACCGCCCTGGGCTTCGAGCGCCTCGAGCAGCGGCGCGGCGTCGGCCCGGATCGACCCGGCGACCATCGTCCACGACGCGTCGCCGCGATCGATAAGGTGCTGAAGATACCACGCCTGGTGGGCGCGGGTGAACGCGCCGATGCCCAGGTGGACGATGAGTCGTGAGTTCACCGCCGTGGCTTCGACGGGGCGCGTGCGCCGCTCCCGGCAGGCGCCCGGCGGCGTCGGAATCGAACCGTCGGGACGAACCGCTGCCTTGGAGGAGTACATGTCCGGACGGATCTTTCTGAACACTCCCGGTCCGACGAACGTTCCGGACCGCATCCTCTCCGCGATGCACGTGCCGATGGAGGACCATCGCAGCCCGGTTTTCCCGTCGCTGACGCTGCCGCTCTTCGACGAGCTCAAGAAGCTCTTCAAGACCACGAGCGGCCGCGCGTACATCTTCCCGAGTTCGGGGACGGGCGCGTGGGAGGCGGTGCTGACGAATACGCTCAGCGCGGGCGATCGCGTGCTCTCGGTGCGCTTCGGACAGTTCAGCCATCTCTGGATCGATCTCGCGCAGCGTCACGGCCTCGACGTCGTCGTGCAGGACGAACCGTGGGGCGGCGCGCCGTCGCCCGAACGGATCGGCGCCGCGCTCGAGCAGGATCGCGCGCACGCGATCAAGGCCGTGATGATCGTCCAGAACGAGACCGCGACGGGCGTCATGGTCGATATCGCCGCGATCCGGAAGGCGATGGACGCCGCGAACCATCCCGCGCTGCTCTTCGTCGACGGCGTCAGCTCGATCGCGTCGATCGATTTCCGGATGGACGAGTGGGGCGTCGACGGCGCGATCACCGGCAGCCAGAAGGGGCTCATGCTGCCGCCCGGTCTCGGTATCGCGTGCCTGAGCGAGAAGGCCGCCCGCGCGGAAGAGGCCGCGCGCAAGCGCGATCCGCTGCGCCGCGTCTACTTCGATCTCGAGGATTTCCGCAAGACCAATAAGGACGGCTATTTCCCGTACACGCCCGCGATCTCGCTGCTCTACGGGCTGCGCGAATCGCTGCGGATGCTCTTCGAAGAGGGGCTCGAGAACGTCTTCGCGCGGCATCGCTTCCTCGCGAGCGGCGTCCGCGCCGCCGTGCAGGACGGCTGGGGACTCGATCTTTGCGCGCGCGAGCCGGCCTCGCAGAGCGATACGGTGAGCGCCGTCATGGTGCCGCGCGGGTTCGATGCGACGGCCGTGATCAAACGCGCGTACGCGCGCTACGACCTCTCGCTCGGCGGCGGGCTTTCGGAGGTCGCGGGCAAGCTCTTCCGCATCGGGCACCTCGGCTACAACAACGAGCTCATGCTGCTCGCCGCGATCGGCGGCGCGGAGATGTCGATGCTCGATAGCGGGATCGCCGTGACGCCGGGCAGCGGCGCCGCGGCGGCGCAAGAGTTCTATCGCGCGCACGCGGGCGAACTCGAGCGCGCCTCGGCCGCGGCGTAGGTCGCACGGGTGAAGCAGTCGCTCGTCTTCCTCGATCGCGTGACGCTCGGCGCGCCGCTGCGCAGCCCGGCGTTCGAACACGACTACGTCGAATACGACACGACGGAGCCGTCGCAGGTCGTCGAGCGCCTGCGCGGCGCGACCGTCTGCATCACGAATAAGGTGAGGCTCGATGCCAGGACGCTCGCGCAGCTCCCGGATCTCAAGCTGATCGCGGTCGCGGCGACCGGGACGGACATCGTCGATAAGCCGGCGGCGAAAGCGGCGGGCGTCGCCGTCGTCAACATCCGTAACTACGCGTTCGACACGGTGCCCGAACACGTGCTCGCGTTGCTCTTCGCGCTGCGCCGCAATCTCGTCGCGTACGTGCTCGACGTGCGCGCCGGAGCGTGGGAAGCGACGGACCAATTCTGCCTGCTCACGCATCCGATCGGCGATCTGGCGGGGAGCACGCTCGGAATCGTCGGCTACGGCGCGATCGGTAAGGCGCTCGCCAAGCGCGCCGAAGGTCTCGGCATGCGCGTTCTCGCCTGCGACCCCGTCGCGCAGCCGGGGCTCGTCGATTTCGAAACGCTGCTGCGCGAGAGCGACGCGGTCTCGCTCCACGCCCCGCTCACGGACGAGACGCGTGGGATGATCGGCGCGGCCGAACTCTCGAGCATGAAGCGCACGGCCGTGCTCATCAATACCGGCCGCGGCGGCCTCGTCGACGAGGCGGC
>CAZZZK010000363.1:0-2373 GCA_964658555.1 Vulcanimicrobiota bacterium
TCACGCGGACGTACGAGACGACGCCGCGATACGGATCGAACTGCGCGTCGAAGACGAGGCCGCGAACGAAATCGTCGTTCCCGCGCGGCGCCGGGATGCGAGCGACGATCGCATCGAGGATCTCGGTGATACCGATCCCCTCCTTCGCGCTGCAGAGGATCGCGTCGCTTCCCTCGATCACGAGCAGCTCCTCGATCTCGCGCTTCACGCGCTCGGGATCGGCCGCCGGGAGATCGATCTTGTTGATCACGGGGATGATCGTGAGATTCTGCTCGAGCGCGAGGTGGTAGTTCGCGAGCGTCTGCGCTTCGACGCCCTGCGCCGCGTCGATGACGAGCAACGCGCCTTCGCACGCGCGAAGCGAGCGCGACACTTCGGAGGAGAAATCGACGTGACCGGGCGTGTCGATGAAGTTGAGCTCGTACCGCTCGCCCGATTCCGTGAAATAATCGAGCGTCACGGGGTGCATCTTGATCGTGATCCCGCGCTCGCGCTCCAGATCCATCGCGTCGAGCAGCTGCTGCTCCATCTGCCGCTGCGCGACGGTGCGCGTCACCTCGAGCAGTCGATCGGAGAGCGTCGTCTTTCCGTGATCGATATGAGCGATGATGCAGAAGTTGCGCACGTTCGCCGCGATCCGCTCGCCCGTCTCGCGCGGTTGCAGGATCGCCATCAGCCTCGGGCCGCCATCTCAGAGACCATAGCAATATGCCGGCGGAAGGCTGCGCATGATGTATCCGAGCAGCACGATCACGACGAGGAACGAGAGGTCGAGGCCGCCGAGGGGCGGGATGATGCGCCGCACCGGCAGGAGCACGGGCTCGACGATCCGCGCGAGGTACGTGCTCCATCGTCCCTGGAGGCTCGGGACCCACGAAACGAGCGCGTACAGCAGCATCGCGAACCAGAAGGCACGCAGGACGTATCCGAGCACGAGCCACGCGCTACACGAAATCGACGTCACGTCGGTGCGAGTTCTCCCGAACGCTCGCGAGCCATCGAGATCGCGGTCTGTTCTTCTTTGGAGACGCCCTGCTGGGGTACGAAGCCGCGAACGGATTTACCGTACGTTCGCGTCTCCTCGCGCCCGAAGATGCTCGTCAGCACCACGCCGTCGCCCTCGCTGTTGAGCAACGCGAGCGTGAACGATTGATCCGATCCGACGTCGCTGAACGAGTTGTAACGCAGAAATCCGATGCGCAGGAGCTCCTTGGCGGCGAGCGCTTCGAGCCGGTCGAGCCGCTCGTCGGATCGTTGCGTCAGTTGGCCGAGCCCGGCCCGAAGCAGCGCCACGGAATCGCCGTCGAGTTCGTCGACGCCGCCCTGCAGAACCCGTTCGATCGAACGAAAACGCGGGCCGACGACGATCGAATGGTACAGGCCGATGGAGAGTATCGCGGTGCCGAAAACGAGGCCGGCAAGAGCGCTGATTGGCATCGTCATCCTAGGGAGGCCGGCGGCTGCGAAGGCAGCCCGCCGGAGGTCAGGTGATCCGCGGCACACGTTAGGGCCTACATACCGTTGCTACCTTCCGGTCCTGGCGGGGTTGATAGGGTAACGTTGCGCGGAGCCCAACCTCCGGCAAGGCGATTGCGAGTATAGCACATCGGGCGAGCCGCGCGCCTCGCCGGTTACGGGTACGGGGTCGCGGTCGCCGGCGCGGCGGGGAGTGCGGTCGCTCCGTTCGGATTCGCGTTCGGCATCCCGGGCACGCCCGTCGCCGAGCCGCTCGGCGGGGCGAACGGGTTGTTGCCGGGGGTCGGATAGCTGCCGGCGGGGGCGGGCGTCGCGGGCAACGGATCGCCGAAGAGCTCGATCGCGTAGTCGGCCCCCTTCTCGAACGCGATCGGGGTCGTGACGCTCCCGCGAACCACGTCCTTCGTCAGCACGGCCGCCGAATCGAAGGCGACGAGCGTTCGGTGCTTCTTGCCGCTCGCGCGATAGACGGCGAGCGTAAAGCCCCGCTGAACGACCTGCTCCGCCGCCGGGATGGTGACGTGGACGGCGGCGAGCCCCGCGATCGAGAGCGACGTCGCGAACGAAACGTTCCCTCGCACGAGCTCGGTACGCGCGATGATCGACGGCAGGGGGCTTCCCGACGGTTCGGGGGTCGGCGTCGGCGCGGTCTCGCCCTTATCGGGATAGATCACGAGCTTCGTGACGATCTTCGCCGCCGCGTGACCGCCTTTCGCGCTCTTCGTCGAAGGCGCGCTCGAAGCGTTCGCCGCCGGCGACGGCGAGACGGACGCCGCGGGCACCGCGGACGGAGACGAAGACGGCGACGGGCTCGGGGAGCCGGCGGCGGCGGGCGATGCGCCCGGAACGGCCGATGCAGCCCCCGACGCCGGCGGCGAGGCGACGGCCGCCGAGGCG
>CAZZZK010000364.1:0-2370 GCA_964658555.1 Vulcanimicrobiota bacterium
CGCCACGGCCCGTACGACGTCGCCGCTACCGCACGCGACGTCGAGGAACGACCGCGCCCTCGTCGCGAGAACCGACCGCACGATCGGCGCGAGACCGCCGAACCAGCGGTTCGCGCGTTCGATATCGACGAAATTCGCGGCGAGTTCGAGGGCGTCGACGTCGGGGTCGTCCATGAGTTCGCGGGCCACGACGCGGCGCACGTCAGCGCCCGCCGCGAACGTTCAGCTCTTGAAGTAGTCGGCGTTGATCGTGGTGTAGTTCGCCCATTTCTCCGGCACGTCCGAGTCCGCATAGATCGCTTCGACGGGACACGCAGAGACGCAGGCTCCGCAATCGATGCACACTTCGGGATCGATGAAGAGCATCTTCTCTTCGTCCTTACCGTGGATGCAGTCGACGGGACACACGTCGACGCACGACTTGTCCTTGGTACCGATACAAGGTTCGGTGATGACGTAGGCCATGGCGTTGCTGGAGACCCTTTCCGATTCGTGACTCGCCGGTCTATTGGGGGTCGCGCGCAGGCGGTCCTTGCGGCATGCGCGATGCCGGCCGGCCGCGAAGGACCCCCCATGGTAACGGGAATGCCCACGGTCAAAGCGCCGCTCTGCGAGACCTGCGGCGAGCAGCCGGCGACCGTGCGCGATTACGCCTTGCGTCGCGGCACCTGGGTCGAAGCGCAGGTCTGCGCGGCGTGCGCGACGCGCCGCCGCTCGGCGATCGTGCCGCTCGTCGGTTCCGCGGTCGCCGCGGTGGCGCTCGCGGTCGGCACCACGTTCGCGATCGAGCGCCTGCAGCGCGGCGGCGGGGACCGCGAGGGGTCGGGCGACCCGCGCGAGTGGGCGAAACGCCTGCGCGGCGGGACGCCGACCCTCGCGTCCTATTCGCGCGATCTCACCGCCGCCGCGCGCGCGGGCGAGCTCGATCCCGTGATCGGCCGCGACGTCGAGATCGAACGCGTCATCGCGATCCTCGCGCGGCGTTCGAAGAACAATCCGGTCTTGATCGGCGAGCCCGGCGTCGGGAAGACGGCCGTCGTCGAAGGGCTCGCGCAGCGCATCGCCGCGGGCGACGTCCCCGCCGTCCTGCGCGAGAAGCGCGTGCTCTCGCTCGCGCTCGGGCCGCTCGTCGCGGGGACGAAGTATCGCGGCGAATTCGAGAGCCGCGTCAAACGCATCGTCGACGAGATCAAGAGATCGGCGCGCGACATCGTGCTCTTCATCGACGAGCTGCATACGCTCGTCGGCGCGGGCGCGGCCGAAGGATCGCTCGATCTCGCGTCGATGATCAAGCCCGAACTCGCGCGCGGCGAACTCCAGTGCATCGGCGCGACGACGTTCGACGAGTACCGCAAGCACATCGAGCCCGACGCCGCGCTCGAGCGCCGTTTCCAGCCGGTCAAAGTCGGCGAGCCGAGCATCGCGGAAGCCGCGCAGATCTTACGCGGCTTGCGCGGGAAATACGCGGCCCATCACGGCGTCACGATCACGGATGCCGCGATCGATGCGGCGGCGACGCTCTCCGCACGCTACATCGTCGACCGGTTCTTGCCGGACAAGGCGATCGATCTCATCGACGAGGCCGCATCGCTCGCGGCGCTGCGCGGCGAGCCGTCGGTCTCGCCGAACGACGTCGCGGCCGTCGTCGCGAAGTGGACCGGCATCCCGCAGGGCACGCTCAGCGCCGAACAGACGCAGAGCCTCCTCGCGCTCGAGGAATCGCTCGGCAAGCGCATCGTGGGTCAGGGCCGCGCGCTCTCGACCGTCGCCGAAGCCGTGCGGCGCGGCCGTTCGGGGCTCAAGGATCCGCGCAAGCCCGTCGGCGGCTTCCTCTTCATCGGATCGAGCGGCGTCGGCAAGACGGAGCTCTCGCGCGCGCTCGCGGCCGAACTCTTCGGCACCGAAGACGCGCTCGTACGCATCGATCTCACCGAGTATACGGAGTCGCATTCGATCTCGCGGCTGCTCGGCGCGCCGCCGGGATACGCGGGCCACGACGAACCGGGGCAGCTCACGGAGCCCGTCCGGCGGCGCCCCTATTGCGTCGTGCTCTTCGACGAATTCGAGAAGGCCCACGGCGACGTCGCGGCGATCCTGCTGCAGATCCTCGACGACGGCCGGCTCACGGATGCGAAGGGCCGGGTCGTCGATTTCCGCCACGCGGTCGTCATCATGACGAGCAACGTCGACCCGAGCGAACTGAGCATCTACGTCCGCCCGGAACTGCTGAACCGCATCGAAGACGTCGTGCACTTCAACGACCTCGGCGAGCGCGAGATCGAACGCATCGTCGATCTGCAGATGCATGCGGTCGCGGAGCGTCTCGAAGCGATGAGCGTCTCCGTCGTCCTCAAGGACGACGCGCGCCGC
>CAZZZK010000365.1:0-2366 GCA_964658555.1 Vulcanimicrobiota bacterium
CGTTCGCGCGTCGCGACGGTCTCGCGGGCGGCGAGCGCGTCGTAGTAGAGTCCGATGACTTTGATCTTCTCGACGCGCCGCGCGCTCGCGGCATCGGCGTTCGCGGCGACGAGCAACAGCGCGCTCTGACGGACGCGCGCGCCGAACGAGATGTATTGCGTGACGTTCGCTTCGAGCGCGACGCTCACGACGCGCGCGATGACGTTCGGGCCGGGCGGGTTCCCCTGCGGCACCTGCGTGTAGTTCGTCGTGAGCGAGGGCGCGAGCGTTCCGCGCTGTTCGTCGAGCAGCCCCGCGTTCTCGGCGACGCGCGCGTCGGCCGCGACGACGTCCGGCGAATGCGCGACCGCGGCCGAGAGCGCGTCGTCGGGTGAGAGATTCGCGAACGTCGCGAGGGCGGCCGCGATGACGAACCCGCTCACGCGTGCGCTTTCGCGAGGGCACGCGCGCGCTCGCCGAACAACGTCGCGTAGACCACGGGGATGAGGATGAGCGTGAAGAGCGTTGCGGTCGAGAGACCGCCGATGACGGCGATCGCGAGCGGACGCTGCAGCTCCGAGCCCTGACCGATTCCGAGCGCGAGCGGGACGAGCCCGCCGATCGCCGCGAGCGTCGTCATCAGAATCGGCCGCAGCCGCGTGCGTCCGGCGAGCACGAGCGCGTCTTCGAGATCGAGGCCGCGCGCGCGCGCCTCGTTCGCGACGTCGACGAGCAGGATGCCGTTCTTCACGACGATCCCGACGAGCAGCAGCACGCCCATGATCGACGAGACGTTGATCGGCGTATTCGTCGCGAAGAGCGCGATCGCGACGCCGAAGAGCGCGAGCGGGACCGCGGTGATGATGACGAGCGGGACGCGGAACGAGCGGAACGTCGCGAGGATGACCGCGTAGACGAGCAAGAGCGCGACGGCGATGACGCGTTCGAACTCCGCGAACGACGCCTGCTGCGTCTGCGAATCGCCGCCGATCTCTTGCGTGTATCCGGGCGGCACCGGATTTCGTGCGAGGACGTCACGAACGCGCGCCACCACGTCCGAGAGGCGCGCGCCGCCGACGTTCGCGGTCACGCGGATCACGCGCTCGCCGTTCTCGTCGTTTTCGTCGGTCGCCCGGCGCCGGACGTTCGCGATCGTCAGGTCGTCGACCGACGACGAGACGCCGTGCAGGGCGAGCGGAGCGCCGGCCAAGCCGCCCGCGCGCGGGCCGAGCGAGACGCGGACGGGGAATTGCTGCGACGAGTCGCCGATCGCGGTCGCGACGGTCCCGCTCGAACTCGCGGCGAGCGCGTCGCCGAGATCGCTCGTGCCGATCCCGAGCGCCGCGAGGCGCGTCGTCCGCGGCGCGAGATCGATCGAGGGCGAATCGTAAACGACGCCGCTATTCACGTCGACGAGGCCGGGAACGTTGCCGAGCGCATCGGCGAGTTTTTCGGCGAGATCGACCAGCGTCCGCTGATCGCTCCCGCGCAGCGCGATCTCGATCGGCGCGGGCGTCCCCGAGAGATCGTGGATGAGATCTTCGAGGATCTGATGGAAATCGAACGCGGCCGCCGGGATCGCGGCCTGCAGCCGATCGCGAAGCGAGGCGCTCAGGTCGACGTAACCGAGGCGCTTCGCGGGATCGACGAGCGCGACGCGCAGCAGCCCGCGATTCTGCGGCGTCGGGGAGTAGCCGTTGGAATCGATCCCCGTCAGCCGGCCGACGGTCGCGACGCCGGGATCGGCCATGACGATGCGCTCCATGTCGCGCGCCGCGGCTTCGGTCGCCGCGAGCGAGGTGCCCGTCGGCATCGCGTACGAGATCTCGAAATGTCCCTCGTCGAGCTGCGGCAAGAATTCGCTCGGCAGCCGCGAGAGCAGCACCGCGGTGAACGCGAGGATCGCGCCCGACGCGGCGTAGACGATCGCGCGGCGCCGCAGCGCGAAGCGCAGCACGCCGTCGTACCGCGCGAGCACGCGGCCGATGCGGCCTTCGGGCCGCGCGGCGGCGGGCGTCCGAAAGAGCCGCAGCGCGAGACTCGGCGCGACGTAGACGGCGAGCAGCAGCGAGACGAGCAGCGAGACGCCCATCGTAAACGCGAGGGCGCGGAAGAAGAAGCCCGTCACGCCGCCGAGGAGGCCGAGCGGGAGAAAGACGACGACGGCCGTGAGCGTCGAGGACGTCATCGCCCGGATGAGTCCGCCGACGGCGCGTTCGATCGCGTCGCGCGGAGCGAGCTCGGGGCGCTCGTGCATCGTCCGTTCGATGCCCTCGACGACGACGATCGCGTCGTCGATGATCAGGCCGACCGCGATCGCGAGCCCGCCGACCGACATGAGATTGAGCGTCTGGCCGCCGAGCTGCAAGCCGAAGACGGCGATCGCC
>CAZZZK010000366.1:0-2359 GCA_964658555.1 Vulcanimicrobiota bacterium
CCTCGAAACGGCCGGATTCGAGGTCGACGAGATCGCGCGCTTCGAACGCCCGACGCCGCTGCACGCAGGCGTCGCGGCCTGGCTCGAAACGTTCGCCGAAGCCTTCGTACGCGGGCTCTCGCCGGACGACGCGACCACCGTCCGGTCGGACGTCGTCGCGCGGCTCGCGAGCAACGCGAACGACGGCTCGGCCCCCTACGTCGCGGACTACGTCCGGCTCCGCTTCGTCGCGAGCGCGCGCGCGTTGCCGGTCGACGCGCCGTGAGATTCGATCGACGCGCGGAAAACGTGCGGCGCGCCGGCCGGATCGCTAGCCCGCGGCGAAGAACGCGCGGACGGCGTCGAGATCGTCGACCCGCTTCGCGGGCGGGAGCGCGCGTAAGATCGTATCGCCGTAGCGCATCGATGCGGCGCGGCCGTCGAGGAGGACGACGAACCCGCGATCGCTTTTGGACCGTATCAATCGGCCGAAGCCCTGTTTGAGGCGCACGATCGCGGCGGGGATCATGTACTCCTCGAAGCTCTGACCGCCGGCGGCGTCGATCGCGGCCATGCGCGCCGCGACGAGCGGATCGCCCGGCGAAGGAAACGGCAAGCGATCGATGATGACGCACGAGAGCTGATCGCCGACGACGTCGATGCCCTCCCAGAACGTCCCGGTCGCGAAGAGCACGGCGTTCTTCGTGCCGCGAAACCACTCCAGGAGATGCGCCCGCGGCAGCTCGCCCTGCAGTCTCACCGGAAACGGGATCGTCTCGCGGACGAGCGCGTAGACTTCGCGCAGGCGCGCGTACGACGTGAAGAGCACGAACGCCCGGCCGTCCGTGACGTCGAGGATCTCTTCGATGAGCGGGGCGACGCGTCTCGCGAAGCTCGGATCTTTCGGATTGCACGCCTGCGGTGCGACGTAGAGCCGCGCTTGCTCGCGATAATCGAACGGCGACGGCGCGACGTACTCCTGCGCGTCGTCGACGCCGAGCGTACGCCGCAGGAACTCGAACGACGTCCCGGTCGCGATCGTCGCGCTCGTGAGGACGACGCTCTGCGTGCGCGCGAAGAGCGCGGTGCGCAAGAAGCCCGCGATATCGAACGGCGCGGAACTCACCTGATAGCGCCCGTCGCCGTCGCCGCGTTCGACCCAGCTGATCGCTTCTTCGCCCGGAAGCGCCATGCGATCGATCGTCGCGATGTGGGCGAGGATGCCGCGCATCACGTTGTCGCGCCGGCGCTCGGCTTCGGCGACGTTCTCCGTCGGCCGCTTCAGCGCGGCTTGCCAATTCGCGTAGAGCCAATTTTCGAGATGGTAGAATGCTTGCTGGACCCGGGCGAGCTCGGTGCGCGCGCCGTCGTTCGCGGCGAGCGGGTAGCGCTCGCCCGGCACGCGCGCGAGCGCCTGCGAGAGCGCGCGCATCGCACCGTCGAGATCGCCGTCGTAACTCGCCGGGACCTGATAGTTGCGATGGATGCGGCGCATCGTCCGGTTGACGCTCGCGCCGGACAGCGTCGCGGTCAGCGCCGCGGATGCCCAGCGCTCGCACTGATGCGCTTCGTCGAGGATCGCGTATTCGTACGGCGGCAAGAGCGTACCGCCCATGACGAGGTCGAGGAAGAACAACGCGTGATTGACGACGACGACGTCCGCATATTTCGCGGCGTCGCGCTGCGCGAAGAAGTGGCAATCGCGGAAGCGCTCGCAGAACTCGCCGACGCAATCGTCGGCATCGGCGTCGAGCGCTTCCCACTCGAGGCCGGGCGGCGCGAACGGCAACTCGGCGCGATCGCCCGTCGTCGTGCGATCGGCCCACTCCCACATCGCCTCCATCGTGCCGCTCTGCGCGACGAGCCGTTCGGTGCGCATCTTATCGAGCTTCGAACGGCAGAGGTAGTGATTGCGCCCTTTGAGCAGCACGACGCGCGCCGGGATATCGAGCGCGCCGAGGACGAGCGGGATGTCCTTGCGCACGAGCTGTTCCTGGAGGGCGATCGTCGCCGTGGAGATGACGATCTTCTTCCCGCTGCGCAGCGCCGGCACGAGGTACGCGAGCGATTTGCCGACGCCCGTCCCCGCTTCGACGAGCGTGTGCGCGCTCTCGAGAAAGCCCCGCTCGATCAGCTGCGACATCTGCACCTGTCCCGGGCGCGCCTCGAAGCCCGCGAGGCCGCGCGCGAGCGGACCGTCCGGCGCGAAGACGCGTTCGATCGAAACGACGGGCGCCGCGCTCATGACCCGCGCGGCTGCGGCTCGGGCGGCAGCAGCTCGGCGTCGGCCGCGACGCCCGATTCGTCGCGCACCGCGACCGCCACGCCGCTCGCGGGCCGCTCGATGATGTAGAGCAGGTAGCCCGCGACGAAGCCGGCG
>CAZZZK010000367.1:0-2353 GCA_964658555.1 Vulcanimicrobiota bacterium
GGGCCGCTGCCGGTGGTCGCCGCGCTGCGGGTGGCACTCGGCGTCGCGTCCGCGGCCCCGACGCGGGCGGCCGCCGAGCCGAGCGCCACGAGCGCGAGCGCCGCCGAATCGCGAACGAGGCGCGTCACTGCAGCGCGACCGGCACCCCGACCGTAACCGTCTTTCCGGCCGCGGTCGTCGCCACGAAGTCGATCGTCGTCGTGATCCCCGATGCGATGAACGGCAGCGCGGGCAGCGTACTCTTCGTTTCGAAATCGCCGTTGCCGACGCGGGGGATCGAGCCGTTGTGGCCGCTGCTCTGCGTGACGACCTTGACGACGTTCGCGCTCGTAAGCACGCGGATCGCGATCGGGCCGTGGCTGCGCAGCGATTTCGAATTGAGGTAGATCGCGAAGATCTGCGGGGTCGCGCTCGTCGGGCTCGCCGGCTGATGCGGGATGAAGCGGTACGGATAGGCGGACGATTCCGGGACGACGGCCGGCAGCGCGCCGCTCGGTTCCGCGGGTTGCGCGGACGCCGCAGGGATCGGCGTCGGCGCGGCGGCGGGCTCGACCGTCACCGCGGGCGCCGCCGTCGCGCGGGCGTCCGGCTTCGGTTTCGCCGTCGGGAAGCCGACGAGGATCGGCTGCGGCGCCTGCGGCGTCGGTTCGGCGGCCGGCGCGAGCACGGCGAGGAGGAGCGGCAAGATCACGGTGACGGGGTCGCTTTCTGAGAGACGATGCGGCGCGCGGGCGCGCCGAGCAGCAGCACGAGCGGCAGGGTTGCGATGAGCGCCGCGAGCCGGCCTTCGCCTGCGGAGAGCGCGCCGTCGGCGTCGGGAAGATAACGTACGACGCTCGAGATCGTCGCTCCCCAGAGCGCGAGCGCGGCCCAGCCGCCGCCCGAGAGCGCGGCGAGCGGCGCGAGCCAGAGCGCGTACCACGGGTAGGGATTGGGCAGCGCGAGCCACGCGGCGATCCCGAGCCACGCGAGCGCGCGCCAGTCGCCGCGCGCCGTCCGAAACGCGCCGTACGCGGCCGCCGCGATCGCGAGCGCGGCGGCCGGAACGGCCCCGATCAACGATTGCAGCGAGGCGCCCGGAGCGTAGCGTCCGGCGTGGCCGATCGCGCGGAACGCGGGCCACATCCGCGGCAGCGAGACGACGGCCGCGAGGACGACCGAGGAGGCGAGGACCGCGCCGAGCAGCCGGCTGCGAGGGCCGCGCCACGGACCCGCGAGCCCGAAGCCGAACACCGCGGCGAAGACGAGCCCCGTTCCCTTGAGCGCCGCGGCGATCCCGACGAGCCCCGCGCCGAACGTCGGGGCGATCCGGCGCAGGAACGCGGCGATGCGGGCGGCATCGGCGTCCTCGCCGCGGCCGTCGGCCGTAGCGGGGGCGACGGCGGGGAAGACGTGCAGCGCGAGCGCGATGCCTCCGAACGAGAGGAACGCGAGGAACGCGTCGTTGTGTCCCTCGGCGACGCTCCAGAGCGCGGCCGGATCGAGGCCGTACGCGACGAGCGCCGCGAACCGCCACGGCGTCGGCACGCGCCGCAGGATCGCGGCGAACGCGACGATGCTGCCGAGGAACGCGATCGCGCCGAGCACGCGGAACGCGTCGAGCGTGGCCGCGACGCCCGAAACCTGCATCGCGACGACGACCGCCCGCGCGAACGCGACGAACACGGGACCGTACACGCAGACGGGGTACGGCCCGCTCCATTGCCAGCGCGCGACGTGCATGAACGTGCCGGGCGCGTGCGCCGGCACGAGCCGGTACGGATCGAGGCCGCGCAGCGTCATCTCGCCGTAGGCCGCGTAGGCGTAGACGTCGCTCGAGAAGACGAACGGCCACGCCGCGCACCCGGCGAGCGCGAGCACCGCGAGACCGGCGACGAACCAAACGTCGCCGCGGTCGAGCCGCCCACCGTCGTACGCGCCGCCCTTCGCGCGACGTTCGAGAGACGCGAAGCGGCCGGCTATGCCGAGGAACGCCGTCGCGGCGAGGATCGTCAACGCGAGCCGTGCGAACGCGGCCGTCCCGAAGCCGTGCCACGACGTCACGACGACGAGCCGCTGCATGAAATCGGGCGCGAGCGCCGGGGGCCGGTCGGCGGCGAGCGCGCGCGCGAAGAGCGCGCCGCAGCCGTAGGTGAGCGCGCTCGCGACGAGCGCCGCTCGGACGCGCGGGCTCATGCGGCGCGGGCTTCGGCGCCGCACGCGCGAACGTCGACCGCGCGATGCAAGACGAGATGCGGCGCGCGATCGCGTGCAAACGCGACGGCGGGTCGCTCTCGCCCGAGCGCTGGCGGGCGATCGTCCGCGGCGTCGTCGCGCGATCGATCGACGACGCGCAGACGAGCGCGCTCCTGAT
>CAZZZK010000368.1:0-2349 GCA_964658555.1 Vulcanimicrobiota bacterium
CGATATGAACGCGATCGCCGCGGCGACGCACGGCGATCCGTTCGCCGTGCTCGGGCCGCACGCGACGAAGGACGGCGTCGAGATCCGCGTCTTCGCTCCCGACGCCGAACGCGTCGAAGCGATCGACGCGCGCGACGGCCGGGTCCTCGCGGATCTGCCGCGTCGCGCGTGGGAAGGCTTCTTCAGCGGCGTCGTCGCGAAGGCGAAGGCGCCGCTCGCCTATCGGCTGCGCCTCCACGCGGGGACGGCGAGCTGGGAGATCGAGGATCCGTACCGGTTCGGGACCGTTCTCGGCGAGCTCGACCTCCATCTCATCGGCGAGGGCCGCCACGAGCGGCTTTTCACGTGCCTCGGGCCGCACGCGCGCACGATGGACGGCGTCCCGGGGTTTTCGTTCGCGGTTTGGGCGCCGAACGCGCGACGCGTTTCGGTCGTCGGCGATTTCAACGCATGGGACGGCCGCCGCAATCCGATGCGGCATGCGGGCTCCGGGATCTGGGAGATCTTCCTCCCGAACGTCGCCCTCGGCGCGCTCTATAAATACGAGATACTCGGCAGCCAGGGGCACGTACTGCCGCTCAAATCCGATCCGTTCGCGTTCGCGTGCGAGCCGCCGCCCGGGACCGCGTCGATCGTCGCGATCGCCGGCAAATCGGAGTGGCACGATGCCGACTGGCTCGCGCGGCGCGAAGCCGCGCAGCGTCGCGACGCGCCGATCTCGATCTACGAGGTGCATCTGGGCTCGTGGCGACGCGCGGACGGCGACCGGTTCCTGACCTACCGCGAGCTCGCGGACGCGCTGATCCCCTACGTCGTCGATCTCGGCTACACGCACATCGAGCTGTTGCCGGTCGCCGAGCACCCGTTCTACGGGTCGTGGGGCTATCAGACGATCGGCATGTACGCTCCGACGTTCCGGTACGGCACCCCGCAAGAGTTCGCGGACTTCGTCGATCGCGCGCATCGAGCCGGCCTCGCCGTGCTGCTCGATTGGGTCCCCGGACATTTTCCGACCGACGCCCACGGTCTCGGGCTCTTCGACGGCACGCACCTCTACGAGCACGCCGACCCGCGTCAGGGATTCCAGCCCGATTGGAATACGCTGATCTTCAACTTCGACCGCACCGAAGTCGTGAACTATCTCATCTCGAACGCGCTCTTCTGGATCGAGACGTATCACATCGACGGCCTGCGCGTCGACGCCGTCGCGTCGATGCTCTACCTCGACTTCAGCCGCGAGGCGGACGCGTGGGTTCCGAACGTCTTCGGCGGCCGCGAAAACTTAGGTGCCGTCGCATTCCTGCAGCGCACGAACGAAGCCGTCTACGGCCTCGGCACGGGCGCCGTCACCATGGCCGAAGAGTCGACCGATTGGCCGCGCGTCTCGGCGCCCGTCTACGCGGGCGGGCTCGGCTTCGGCTACAAGTGGAACATGGGCTGGATGCACGACTCGCTGCACTACATCGAGACGGATCCGCTCTTTCGCGGCTACGATCAAGACGGCCTGACGTTCAGCTTCGTCTACGCGTTCAACGAAAATTTCGTCCTGCCGCTCTCGCACGACGAGATCGTCTACGGCAAGGGATCGCTGCTCGGAAAGATGCCGGGCGACGAGTGGCAGCAGTTCGCGAACCTGCGCGCCTTCTTCGGCTTCATGTACTACCATCCGGGCAAGAAGCTCGTCTTCATGGGCGGCGAGTTCGGCCAGCGCGGCGAATGGAATCACGATCACAGCCTCGATTGGCACGTGCTCGCCTATCCACTGCACGCCGGCCTCACCGCGCTCACGCGCGATCTCAATCGGACGTACGCGGGACTACCCGCGCTGCACGAGCTCGACGAAGAGCGCGACGGCATGCAATTCGTCCGCTCCGATAAACAGCAGGCGGTTCTCGTGCTCGTGCGCCGCGGTCGCGATCCCGGCGACTTCGTCGTGTGCGTCACGAACTTCACGCCCGTCGTGCGCTACAACTACCGTTTCGGCGTCCCCGCGGGCGGCGCGTATTCCGAGGCGATCAACACGGACGACGCGCGCTACGGCGGCAGCGGCGTCCGCAACGACCGCGTTCACGCCGAAGAATACGGCCTCGACGGCCTGCCCTTCTCCCTCAACGTAACCCTCCCGCCGCTCGCCACGATCGTCTTCAAGCCGGAGTAGCTTCCGAACGATCTCCGCGAGCTCGACTCGGAAAAGGCGCGCTCCGGTCGAGTAAACGAGACGCGCCGTTGCGGGCGCGCCGGCCCTCGCTACGGCCTGATACGGAAGATGTTGCCCGTCTGGTCGTCGGCGACGAAGAGGCTGCCGTTCGGGCCGACGGCGATGCCGGTCGGGCGGCCGATGCGCGCATC
>CAZZZK010000369.1:0-2343 GCA_964658555.1 Vulcanimicrobiota bacterium
CTTCGCGCTCGCCGCCGCGACCGCGACGGAGCTCGGCCGCACGGCCGCCGTCGTGCTGCTGATCCTCGCCGAGGCGCCCGCCGCGACGTTCGACCGGCGCGTCGATCTCATGCACCGCGTCTCGCTCTACGCGATGCCGCTCTACGGCCGTCAGCTCGCGCGCGCGCTCGTGATCGCGCCGTGCCTCGCCTCGGTCGCGGCGCCCGTCGGCGTCATCATCGCCTTCGCGGTGCGCGGCGTGCCGTTCCGCGACGGCACCGATATCGCGCTCTTACTCGCCGCGATCGCCGCGACGATGGTCGCGGCCTCGGCGCGCCTGCGCACCGGCACGAACGCGGCGCTCTACGTCGCGCTCTCGCTCGCCGCGCACGTCGCGATCGTCGCGCCCGTCCTCTTCCGCGCCGCGCATCCGCTGCTCTGGTCGATACCGATCGCGGCGATCACCGGATATCTCGCGTTACGCGCGTTCGGCGAAACGCTCGCCCGCTACGACCCGCTGCCCGCGTAACGTCTCGTTTTCTATCGTACGGTACGACCGCACGAGTTCGCACGAGTTCGCGCGGCCCTTGCAGCGCCGTGCGCGATCCGTCAGCGCTTTGCGGGCTCCCACAGCTCGATCTTCGCGCCGTCGGGATCGACGATCGACGCGAAATTCCCGTACGGCGTCGATTGACGTCCGTACACCGGTACGCCCTTCGCCCGAAGTCGGCCGCACAACGCGTCGAAATCGCTCGCCGAACGCGTATCGGGAGTTCGAACGTGCGGCGCCGGTATCGCTTCCCTCACCGGGACGGGGCATGGAATACGTACGCTCCGTCGGCGCCTCAGGCGGGCTGCGTCACCGTCGCGGCGAGTTTTTCTACCATCGCGCGGTTGAACATCGTCATGTCGCTCATGCCGCGCGTCGTGATCCAATGCGCGTCCTGCACGGTCGGCTGGTCGCGAAAGAGGCCGCCCGCGTTACGGATGTCGTCCGAGATCGAGGCCGACCCCGTGAGCGTCCGGCCGCGGGTGATCTGCGACGAGATCAGCACCTGCGCGCCGTGGCCGATCGCGAACATCGGCTTCTTCGCCGCGTCGAACTCTTTGACGAAGCGCTGCACTTCGCGATTCGCGCGGATGCGATCGGGCGAGAAGCCGCCCGGGATCAGCAGCGCGTCGAAATCTTCCGCGGTGCAATCGGCGACGACTTCTTCCGCCGTCGTCGGCTGACCGTCGTCGAGGCCGCGCTTGCTGCGGATGCGCTGCAGCGACTTGTCGTCGATACCGACGATCGTCACGATGACGCCCGCCTCTTCGAGAATGCGCCGCGGTTCGCTCAGCTCGGCTTCCTCGAAACCGTCGCCGATGAGCGCCGCGATGCGTTTTCCTTCGATCCCTGATTGCATAGTGCCCGAGGCTTTCCCGAGCGCCGCGGAACCGCCCTACCGCACCGCGCCCGCCGCCGGCTCCCGGCGCGTCAGCGCCGCACCCGGAAGTCGTTGGTAACCGGCCGGCGCAGACGGCTCGAGAGCACCGCGTACGTACACGTCGGCGCGGGGGTCGCGGGCGCGGTCGCGTCGACCGCGATGAAGAACGCGGCCGCGAAATCGGCGTAGCCGGCGTCGTCGGGGTGGAAGCCGTCGCTCGAATAATTTCCGGAATCGTACGACTGCGCGTTGCAGAGCAGATCGACGACCGGGATGCCGGCCGCCGTGGCCGCGGCGATCGGCGCGCCGTCGATCCCGATCGAGAACGCGGCGAGGGCGGCCTGGACCGTCCCGTCCTGGGCCTGCCCGAGCGGGACGAGCGCGATGTTCGGGAGGTTCGCGAGCACGATCTTCGCCGCCGGCGCCTTCGCGCGTACGCCCGCGATCAGCGTTTTCAGATCGGCGCCGTACGCGGCGACTCGGGCGTCGAGGTAGGCCTGCTCGGCCGCGGCGGTCGTGCCGCCCGCGCCGCAGGCGAGCGCGTTGACGACGCCGAGCGTATCGTTTCCGCCGGCGAAGATCGTCACGAGATTCGCATCGCTCGGGACGAACGGCAGCTCGTTCTCGAGGAAATTCGCCGTGACGGCATCGGTCGCGTCGCGCGTCGTGCAGGCGTCGGCCCCGCCCGCGAGGCCGTAGCCGTTCACCGTCTTTTCGAGATCCGGGCCGAGGACGGCACCCGAGATGCCGAGATCGTCGAGGCGAACCTTCACGCCGCTCTGCGCGAGCGAGTTTTGGAGGTCGGGCACGTAGCCCGTCCCGCCCGGACACGTCGGCGCGGCGACGCTCGCGCCCGCGACGGCGCACGAGACCGACGCCCCGACGCCGACGGCGTCGCTCGCGCCGATCGCGACGTAGACGAGCGTCTGCCCGG
>CAZZZK010000370.1:0-2342 GCA_964658555.1 Vulcanimicrobiota bacterium
GAAAAGACCGGATCGTTCATCAGCCGGTCGCGCGCCATCGGTGTCATGATGAGGCCGGGGCAGACCGCGTTGACGCGGATGCCGAGCGGCCCGCCATCGGTTGCGGCCGCCTTGGTAAGGCCGACGACGCCATGCTTGGCGGCGACATAGTCGGCGGCGTTGACCTGACCGCGCAGGCCCGCGGCGGACGCGGTGTTGACGATCGTCGGAAACGATCCGCTCCCGGCCGCTCCCGGCGTCGAGGCGCTCGGGGCGATCGCGCGGCCGGAGCTCGTCGCGCTCCTCGACCGCGCGGACGTCGTGCTCGCACCGGCCCGGGCCGACGTGCTTCCCGGCTTCACGCTCGAGGCGATGAGCCGCGGCTGCGCGCCGATCGTCTCCGACCGGCCGGGCGTCGCGGACGCCGTACGCGACGGCGAGGACGGCCTCGTCGTGCCGCTCGACGCGGGCGCGATCGCGGATGTCCTCGTGCGGCTGCTCGCCGACCCGGCGCTCGCGCGCGACTTCGGAACGGCCGCCCGCGCTCGCGTCGAGCGCGAGTTGAATTGGCCCGCGGTCGCGGCCAGGATCGCGACCGAACTGCACGCCGCCCGCGACGCCGCGGTAACTTCTGCGGCCGTAACGAAGTCGTAGGACGTAATGTACGGTGGTCCTCCGAGTCATATGATGTACTCGACGATGTTCAATCCGGAGAAGCCGCGCGTCACGCGCGCGGTGAATTGGCAGCGTCTGGGTCGTCTCTTTCTGCCCTACCTGCGCCAAGAAGCGACGGTGTTGCTCTGCATCCTCATCGGTGCGGGCCTCGGGCTCGTGCCGCCGCTGCTCACGCGTAATCTCATCGACGTCGCGCTCGCGCGGCACGACCTGCACGGCCTCTGGCTCGACGTCGGCGGGATGGTCGGCGCGGCGCTGCTCGCGGGCGTGATCGGCGTCTACCAGGGCTATCTGAACTCGCTCGTCGGCGAAGGGATCATGCGCGACATCCGCACGAGCCTCGTCGCGCACTTGCATCGCCTGCCGATCTCGTTCTACACGAACACGAAGACGGGCGAGATCATGAATCGCGTCTCGAGCGACGTCGACAACGTCGACAGCGTCGTCACGGGGACGCTCGTCACGATCGTGACCAACGTCGCGATGATCGTCACGACCGTCGTCACGATGTTCGTGCTCGATTGGCGCCTCGCGCTGATCGCGCTCGCGGTCGTCCCGCTGATGGTGCTGCCGCTCGGATCCGTCGGACGCAAGATGTATCTCGTGCGTAAGGATACGCGCGAGAAGCGCGACGAGATCGAGAGCATCACGCAGGAGACGCTCTCGATCAGCGGGATCACGCTGATCAAATCGTTCGTTCGCGAAGCGTTCGAATCGAAGCGCTTCTACGACGTCTCGACCGACCTGATGGGCCTCGAGATCAAGCTCGCGATGGTCGGCCGCTGGTTCATCGCGGCGATCGCGGCGATGGTCATCATCGGCCCCGCGATCGTCTGGCTCGGCGGCGGCTATCTCTCGATCTCGGCCGGCCTCACGATCGGTACGATCGTCGCCTTCGTCGCGCTCCTCGGCCGGCTCTACGGCCCGGCCTCCGCGCTCGCGGGCGTGCAGGTGCAGATCGTGAGCGCGCTCGCCGTCTTCGAACGCATCTTCGAATATCTCGACATGGCGCCGGAGCCTTCGGGCGAGCGCATCCTGCCGGCCGTCGCGGGCGAGCTCCGCTTCGACGACGTCGAATTCGCCTACGTCCCGGAACGCCCGGCGCTGAGAGGCGTGACGCTGCGCATCGAGCCGGGTCAGGTCGCCGCCTTCGTCGGCCCGTCGGGCGCCGGAAAGACGACGATCACGCAGCTCGTGCCGCGTTTCTACGATCCGCAGAGCGGCACGATCTCGCTCGACGGCATCGACCTGCGCGAACTCGATATCGAATCGCTGCGCTCGCACATCGGCATCGTCACGCAGGAGACGTATCTCTTCCACGATACGATCGGGAAAAATCTGCGGTACGGAAACGAGAGCGCGACGCAGGCGCAGATCGAGGCGGCGGCGCGCGGCGCGAACATTCACGGCTTCATCGCGTCGCTGCCCGAGGGCTACGATACGGTCGTCGGCGAGCGCGGCCACAAACTCTCGGGCGGCGAACGTCAGCGCCTCGCGATCGCCCGCGTGCTGCTCAAGGATCCGCGCATCCTCATCCTCGACGAAGCGACGAGCGCGCTCGATTCCGAGAACGAAGCGCTGATCCAAGCCGCATTCGATAAGGCGATGCGCGGCCGAACGAGCCTCGTGATCGCGCATCGCCTCTCGACGATCCTCTCGGCCGACGTCATCTTCGTCGTCGAAGCGGG
>CAZZZK010000371.1:0-2334 GCA_964658555.1 Vulcanimicrobiota bacterium
CCGCAACGGCACCGGCAAGTCGAGCATGCTCCGCCTCATGTACCGCGAGCAGCTCCCGAGCCGCGGCGAGGTCACGGTCGACGGCACGCGCGTCGAGACGCTCAAGCGCTCGAAGGTCCCGCAGCTCCGGCGCAACGTCGGCGTCGTCTTTCAAGATTTCAAGCTGCTCGTCGACAAGACGGTCTGGGAGAACGTCGCCTTCGCGCTGCAAGTGACCGGGGCGCGGACGAAGGACGTGATGCGGCAGGTCCCGCGCGTCCTCGATCTCGTCGGGCTCGCGAGCAAGGCGCGGATGTTTCCGAGCGAGCTCTCGGGCGGCGAGCAGCAGCGCACGGCGATCGCGCGCGCGCTCGTCAACAATCCGAAGATCCTGCTCTGCGACGAGCCGACCGGCAACCTCGACCCGGTGAACACGAACGAGGTCATGGACCTCCTGCACCGGATCAATCTCAAAGGCACGACGGTCATCATCGCCACCCACAACGCGCTCGTGGTCGACCGGATGCGCCGCCGCGTGATCCGGCTCGAAGACGGCCGGATCGTCGCGGACGAAGAGCGCGGCTACTACAACGCGAGCGCCGCCAACGGCACGACGGGGAGAAGCATTGGACTCGGGACGGCTCCGATTCTTTCTGAGTGAGGTCCGGCGCAACTTCACGCGCAACCTCGTCATGCAGTTCACGGCGATCGGGACCGTCGCGGTCACGATCGTCCTGCTGGGCAGCTTCCTCGTCACGCGGCAGACGCTCTCGGCGATCGGAGCCGACGTCGTGCACAAGATCGAGATCAGCGTCTTCCTGACGGATCGCGCGACGCCCGATCAGGCGAAAGCCCTCGCGAAGCGGATCGCGCACGACCCGCGCGTCGCGGGCGTCACCTACGTCTCGCGCGGCGACGGATTCCGGGCGATGCGCGACCGGTTCCGCGGCCAGATCGACACCTCGCTCCTCACGACGAATCCGCTTCCGGAGACGCTCCACGTCCGCGTGAAGGACCCGAACCGCGTCACGGCCGTCGCGACCGGGATCCGCGCGATGCCGAACGTTGCGAACGTCGAATTCGCACAGGACGCGGTGCAGAAACTGCTCGCGCTCTCCGTCGTCCTCGGCCGCATCGGCGTCGCGATCGTCGCGCTCCTCGTCTTCACGGCCGCGATCATCATCTCCAATACGATCCGGCTGACGGTCTTCGCCCGGCGGCGCGAGATCGCGATCATGCAGCTCGTCGGCGCGTCGAGCTCGTACATCCTCCTACCGTTCATCGTCGAGGGGCTGATCGCGGGCGTGGCCGGCGCCGCGATCGCGCTCGTCCTGTTGCTCGTCGCGCAGGCGCAACTGCTGCCGAAGCTGGTCGGCGCGCTGAGCTTCCTGCCGCTGCGGCTCGCGCACGTCGATACGCCGACGTTCGCCCTCGAGCTCCTCGGCACGGGAGCCGCGGTCGGCATCGTCGCCGCGTGGCTCTCGGTCGGCCGGTACCTCCGGGCGTGACGGCTCGGCGCCGGATCGCCGCGGCGGCGGGCCTCGCGATCCTCGCGAGCGTCTTCTCGCGCGCCGGGGTCCCGGCCGCGTACGCGCGCCCGACGGTCGCGCTCCATAGCGATGCGATCGAACGCAAGCAAGCCGAGATCGACGCCACCCGCAAGCGCCTCGAAGGCAAGCGCGGAGCCCTGCGCAGCGCGACCGATCGCGTCGCCGACATCAAGCGCCAGCTCGCGGAGACGAACGCGGGGATCGCCCTCGTCGGCGGCCAGCTCGACGCGCTCGACGGTACGATCCGCTCCAACGAGCGCGGGCTCGCGTGGAATCAGACGCAGCTGAGCGCCGCCGAGTCGACGCTCGCGCGGCACAACGACGCCCTCCGCCGCCGCCTCGTCGACGCGTACGAGCGTGGCGAACTCGGCTACCTCAACGTGCTGCTCTCGGCGTCGTCGTTCGGCGACTTCGTGGAACGCTGGCAAGACATCCGCTACCTGATCGCCGCGAACGAGCGCACCGTCCGCGACCGGCAGCGGGCGGAGCGCTCCGTCGCGAAGGCGCGCGCGATCCTCGAAAGCAAGCGGATCGCGCTCGTGGCCGAGCAGCATCGCGCGCAGCTCACGAAGTATCGGCTCGATTCCCTCGCCTCGCAGCGAAAGCAGCTCGAGGCGGCGGCCGACGCCGCCCGTGCGAGTACCGCGACCGAGGTGGCCCAGCTCGAAGACCTCAGCGCGTCGGAGGAGTCCTCGCTCGAGGATCTCATTCGCGGGCGCCAGCGCGAAGAGGCGGCCCGGCGCGCGGCCGAGGCGGCGGCCGACGAACAGCGGCGCCGTGCGGCGCAGCTCGCCGGCGTCGCGAC
>CAZZZK010000372.1:0-2329 GCA_964658555.1 Vulcanimicrobiota bacterium
CCTTCAGCCCGGACGGTTTCCTGCGCACCGGAGATCTGGTCCAGCCGGTCGAGATCGACGGCCGGCTCTGCCTGCGGATCCAGGGCCGAAGCAAGGATCTCGTCAGCCGCGGCGGCGAGAAACTCGAAGCGGCGCTCGCGGCCTTCGCGCTCGACGTGCGCGGCGCGCGCGCGCTCGACGTCGGCGCGTCGACGGGCGGGTTCACGGATTGCCTGCTCGCGCACGGCGCCGCACACGTGACGGCGCTCGACGTCGGGTACGGTCAGCTCGCGACGACGCTGCGCGACGACGCGCGCGTCCGCGTCCTCGAGCGCACGAATTTCCGGCTCGTCGCGCCGGACGCCCTCGGCGACCCGTTCGATACGATCGTCGTCGACGCGTCGTTCATCTCCGTCGTCACGATCGTCGATCGCGCGCGGGCGTTTCTCGCGAACGGCGGTTCGATCGTCGCGCTCGTGAAGCCGCAATTCGAAGCGGGCCGCGAGCGGCTCGGGCGCGGCGGCGTCGTCCGCGATCCGGCGGTGCATCGCGCGATCCTCGCGGAGACGCGCGCCGCGCTCGCGTCGCTCGGGATCGTCCCGGTCGCGCTGACGCGCAGCCCGCTCCGCGGCCCCGCCGGGAACGTCGAGTTCTTCGCGCTCCTGCGCACCGCCGGAGCGCCGTTCGACGACGCCGCGATCGAGGCCGCGCTCGTCCCGGCGCCGAGCGAAGCGGAGCCGGCGAGATGACGTCGCGCGTCGCGGCCGGCACGATCGCGCTCTACGTCGATCTCTTCCGCGATCACGCGCGCAGCGTCGCGCGCTCCGTGGCGAGCGCGTTCGCGAACGACGGCTTCGAGGTCGCGCTGTGCGACGATCAGGAGCGCGAGCTCGCGCTGACGACGGGCGGCGCGTCGATCGAGAACGCGCTCGTCCTCGTCACGATCGGCGGCGACGGGACGCTGCTGCGGGCGGCGCAGCTCGCGGCGCCGCTCGGGATCCCGCTCTTCGGCATCAACACGGGGCGACTCGGGTTCCTCACGGAACTCGACGGCCGCGACGAGGCGACGTTCGGGACGCTGCCCGCGATCGTGCGTGCCGGTTTCGATATCGACGAGCGCACGGCGCTCGAAGTCGAGGCGCACGGGACGAAGCGGTTCGCGCTCAACGACGTGGTCGTGAAGCGCACGAATCCGCACATGACGCCGTTCACGCTCTACGTCGACGGCAACGAGGCCGCGCGCGTACCGGCCGACGGGATCGTCGTCGCGACGCCGACGGGTTCGACCGCCTATTCGCTCTCGGCCGGCGGCCCGATCCTCGCCCCGACGGTCGATGCGTTCATCGTCGCCGCGCTGCTCCCGCACACGCTCTTCTCACGGCCGCTCGTCGTGCCGTCGTCCTCCGAGATCGTGATCGTCTGCGACGTCGAGACGACGGGCGTCTCGCTCGAAGCCGACGGCATGCACGTCGCGACGCTGCAGGCGGGCGAACGCGTCACGATCGTGCGGTACGCGACGCCCGTCCGCTTCGCGCGGCGCGCGCCGCTCGACTTCTTCGCGGTGCTCGAGGGAAAACTGCGCTGGAATGCACCCGTCAAAGATCGATGAGCCGCTGCGGCTCGCCGCGCTCGAGATCGAAAATTTCGGGCTGATCGCTCGCGCGACGCTGGTTTTCTCGCACGGCTTCACGGTGTGTTCGGGCGAGACCGGTTCCGGCAAGACGATGCTGCTCGGAGCGCTCGGCTTCGTGCTCGGCGAACGGACCTCGGCCGATCTCGTGCGCGCGGGTGCGGAGCGCGCGCGCGTGACGCTCGCCGTCGAGACGGACGCCGCGGTCGTCGAAACGCTCGCGGGCGAGGGCTTCGATGCCGAGCGCGGCGAGCAGACGATCCTCGTGCGCGAGCTCTCGCCCGGCGGCAAATCCTCCGCGCGCATCAACGGCCGGCTCGCGACCTCCGCGCAGTTGCGAACGATCGGCGACGCGCTCGTCGAGCGCATCGGCCAGCACGAGCAGCAGCGCCTCCTCGATCGCGACTATCAGCGCGCCGCGCTCGACACGTTCGCGGGACCGGCCGCCCTCGAACTCGCGCGCGGCGTCGCGACGACCCATGCGGCGCTCGCGGCTCGCCGGCGCGAGTACGACGCGCGCGCGCGGCACGCGGACCGCTCGCTCGCCGAGCTCGACGACGCGCGGTACGCGCTCGAGGAGATCGACGCCGCGGCGATCGCGCCCGCCGAAGACGCGGCGTTGCGCGAGCGGCGCGACTACCTCGGGAACGTCGAGCGGATCCGCGGCGCGCTTTCGAACGCGCACGAAGCGCTCGCGGGCGGCGAGGGCGGCGCGATCGA
>CAZZZK010000373.1:0-2319 GCA_964658555.1 Vulcanimicrobiota bacterium
TCGAGGCCGGCGATCGTTGCGAGCCGATCGCCGTCGCTACGGTGCTGAATTATCTTCCAGGCGCCTTCGCGGCGGTCGATACGCATGCGACCGAGGCGACGTCGTTCGCCGCGAGCGTCCGATGATCGTTCGCCCGTGACGTGCGTCTCGATCGTCCGGGATCCGCCTTCGTCTTCGGCGAGCAGCATCGGCACGTGCGTTACCCGAAGCGAGTCGGCCTCCGGCGTGACGAGCGCGCCGAGCCCGATCTCGCGGATCGCCGACGCCGAGACGCGATCGGAGACGATCGAGCGGCTCGCGCCGAAGGCCTTCAAGGCACCCGTCTCCGCGGCGCGAAGGCGACGCGGAGATGGACGAACGAAGCTACGCGTCGCCGTTTTCGTGGCGTTACGGCAGCCCGGAATTGCGCGCCCTGTTCTCGGAGCGCGAACGGCGGCGGCTGTGGCGGACGGTGTGGGTCGAACTCGCTCGCTCGCAGCAGCGCAGCGGTCTCGTCAGCGCGGAAGAAGTCGCCGATCTCGTCGCGCATCGCGACGAGATCGATCTCGCCGCGGCGCTCGCGATCGAACGGGAGATCGGCCACGATCTCATGGCGGAGATCCGCGTCTACGCATCGCAGGCGAAGACGGGCGGCCGCAAGCTCCATCTCGGCGCGACGTCGATGGATATCGAAGATACCGTCGAGACGTATCGCATGCGCGTCGCGCTCTCGGCGATCGGCACGCGCCTGCACGAGCTGCTCCGCACGTTCGCGACGCGTATCGAACGGCATGCGGATCTCGTCTGCATGGCGTTCACGCATCTGCAGCCGGCCGAGCCCACGACGCTCGGCTACCGGCTCGGCGTCTACGCGCAAGATCTTCTCATCGACGAGGCGCAGCTGCGCGCGACGTACGACGCGCTCACGGCGAAGGGCATCCGCGGCGCCGTCGGCACCTCGGCGTCCTACGAGCGGCTGCTGCGCGGAACGGGGCGCCGCGCCCGCGATCAGGAGGCCGACGTCCTCGGCGCGTTCGACCTGCACGCGCGCGACGTCGCGACGCAGACCTATCCGCGCAAGCTCGACTACCTCGTGCTGAGCACGCTCGCCGGCATCGGCGCGTCGCTCTCGAAATTCGCGGCCGATATCCGCATCCTCGCCTCGCCCGGTTTCGGCGAGATCGCGGAGCCCTTCGGGCGCAAGCAGGTCGGCAGTTCGGCGATGCCGTTCAAGCGCAATCCCGTGATGGCGGAGCGCATCGATTCGCTCGCGCGGCTGCTGGTCGGCTACGCCGATACCGCCTGGCAGAACGCGGCGACGAACATGCTCGAACGCACGCTCGACGACAGCGCGAACCGCCGCACGATCCTGCCCGAAGCGTTCCTCTGCGTCGACGAACTGCTCGCGCTCGCGCGTAAGATCGTCGAGGGGCTGCGGATCGACGAACGCCGGATCGCCGCGAATCTGCGCACGTACGGGCCGTTCGCCGGGAGCGAGGCCGTCCTCATGGAGGCGGTGAAAGCCGGAGGCGACCGCCAGCTCTTGCACGAGTCCATCCGCGACGCAGCGATGCGCGCGTACGATCGGCTCGCGAGCGGCGGCGACAATCCGCTCGCGGAACTGCTCGTCGACGACGAGCCGCTCACGAGCCTGCTCGATCCCGCGGAGATCCGTTCGTTGCTCGACCCGACCGATCACATTGGCGATGCGCCCGAGCGCGCGCGAGACCTCGCCGCACGCATCGCCGCGCTCCCGGCCTTCCCCGTCGCCCGCGCGCTCGCTGAGGACGCGCCGTGAATAAGGGCCTCGAAGTCGCGCGCGGCAAGACGAAGGCGCTCTACGAGAAGCCGGGTCAGCCCGAGGTCCTCGTCGTCGAAGCGCTCGACAACATCACGGCGGGCGACGGCGCGCGGCGCGACGAGATCGCGGGCAAGGGCCGCATCGCCGCGAAGACGACCGCGCGCGTCTTCCGGCTGCTCAACCTCTGCGGGCTGCCGACCCACTACCTCTCGGGCGGCGAGGACGACGACGACAACGAGATGCTCGTGCGCCGCTGCACGATGATCCCGGTCGAGGTCGTCGTGCGCGGCGTCGCCGCGGGCTCGCTCGCGCGGCGCAAGCCCGGGATCGCGAAAGGGTCGCTGCTCGTGCCGCGGCTCGTCGAACTCTTTCTCAAAGACGACGAGAATCACGATCCGCTCGTCGAGCCCGACGACGTCGTGCACCGCGGGCTCGCGACGCCGCAAGAGATCGGCGCGATGAGCGAGATCGCGCGGATCACGTTCGAGATCCTCGCGCACGCCTGGCGGCGCCGCGAGACGCTGCTCGTCGATCTCAAG
>CAZZZK010000374.1:0-2314 GCA_964658555.1 Vulcanimicrobiota bacterium
CCGCCGATTCTCGTCGTCGGCACGACCCGTGACCCCGCGACGCCGTACGTCGAGCAGCTGCTCGACACGCGCGACGCCGTTCGCCGCCTGCAATTGCTCCGCGTACGCGATGCGATCGCCGACGGCGGAGCGTCGTTCGTAACGGGCCGCGGCGCGGTCGCGGATGACGGCCGCGCGTTCGCGGACGACGACGTCGCCCGTCGGGCGAGAACGGATGCGGTTTCGGCGGAACCGACGATCGCCGCGGACGCGACGCTGCGCGAGGCGCTCTCGGCGTTCGTCGAAGGGGCCGACCGTCTCGACGTTCGCGACGGCGACCGTTCGATCGGCAGCATCGATTTCGCGACGCTGCGGCGCGCGATCGCGGCGCACGCGTGAATCCGCTCGGCTATTTCGCGACCCATCCCGGGACGATCTGGACGCATCTCGTCGAGCACGTCTATCTCGTCGGCGTCTCGCTCGCGATCTCGAGCGCGATCGCGCTGCCGCTCGGCGTCTTCGTCGCGCGATCGCGGGGCTACGGCGGCGCCGTGCTGCAGCTCCTCAACGTCGCGTACACGATTCCGAGCCTCGCGATCTTCGCGGTCCTCGTGCCGGTGCTCGGCATCGGCAGCGCGACCGCGATCGTCGCGCTCGTGATCTACGCGCAGATGCTCCTCGTGCGCAACGTCGCCGCGGGGATTCGCGGCGTTCCGGCGACGCTCGTGGAAGCGGCGCGCGGCCTCGGCATGACGCCGTGGCAACGCTTCTGGCGCGTCGAGTTCCCGCAGGCGCTGCCCGTCATCCTCAGCGGCGCGCGCATCGCGACCGTCACCGCGATCTCGCTCGCGACGCTCGGCGCGTGGGTCGACGCGGGCGGCCTCGGCGTGCTCATCCTCTACGGCCTCGAACACAACCGCCCGGATCAGACCGTCGCGGGATCGCTCGTCGCGGCCCTGCTCGCGATCGCCGCCGATCGCGGCTTTCGCGTCCTCGAGGCGCGCGCGCGCACCTAGGCCGCGACCGGCTGCCGAAGACTAGGGCGCGGGCGTCGCGTTGTCGGGAGCGCGGAAGGCGAGGTTGTCGATCTTCCCCGCCGCGTCGGTCGAGACGTTCGTCGGATACGCGCCCTTCGAGAACACGGAGACGTAGCTTCCGTCGCGGATGTCGACGCGTTGGAACGTCCCGGCCGTCGCGTGGAGGCGATCGATCAGACCGCCGAGCTGATCCGCGCCGACGTGGGCGATGAATTGCGCGGAGAACCAGGCGGGATCGGCCTTCGTCGCGCGCAGCAGCCGTTCGAGCGCGGCCCGGTTCGCGGCGCTGATCTCGTCGTGGAAGAGTAAGCCCGTGATCTTGCCCGAGGCGTCGTACGCGGTCGACGCGCGAAGCGTTCCGCGCGCGAAGGTCAGTAGCTCGTCGGGGCCGACCGGTGCGATCGACTGCAGGGCGCCGAGCGACCCGCGGTACGTATCGATCGCGGTCTGGACGTTCTCGAGCGGCACCGCGTCCGTGAACGTCGACGAGAAGCGCGCCGCGTCGAGCTTCGGCTTATCGAACATCGCCTGAAGCACGGGCTTGTCGCGCGCCGGGTCCGCGGGCGGCCGCGAACGCGGCGCCGTCTGCGCGAGGGCGCTCGTTCCGAGGGAGAGTGCGACCGCGAAGCCGGCGAGCACGATGGGAGTAGGGCGCATGCCGCGCGTTTCGGCCGGCCGGACGGTCCCGCCTACACGCGCGCGGCGCGCGCCGCGGCCACCTCGACGAGCGACTCGAAGAGACGGACGTTCGCGTCGTTCGTCAGTTCTTCGGGGTGCCATTGCACGGCGATGAAGAACGGATGCGGCTCGCGCAGCTCGCACGCCTCGACGACGCCGTCGGCCGTGCGCCCGACGACCGCGAACGCGTCGGCGACGCGGCGTACCGCCTGATGGTGCAGCGTGTTGGTCGGGATCTCGTTCGCGCCGAGGATCGCGGCGATCCGGCTCGCCGGATCGAGCGTGACGACGTGGTCCGTGCCGTAGTCGCCGCGCTCCTGACCGTTCTCCGCCGTCTGCCGGTGCCGGATCACGTAGGCCGCGCCGAGCTCGTCCGCGAGATCCTCGACGAGCGTGCCGCCGAACGCGACGTTCGCGACCTGCAGCCCGCGGCAGATCGCGAGCGTCGGCACGCCGCGCTCGCGCGCCGCGCGTGCGAGCGCGATCTCGAACGCATCGCGTTCCGCGTGATATTCGTCGCGCTCGGAATTCGCGTGCTCCGCCGCGCCGCCGTAGCGCGCCGGGTCGACGTCGACGCCGCCCGAGAGGACGATGCCGTCGTACGCCGCGAGCACCGCATC
>CAZZZK010000375.1:0-2313 GCA_964658555.1 Vulcanimicrobiota bacterium
TTCCGTTCGGACTCGATCGCCTGCTGCATCTCGAACCGCACGCCGTCGAGGTCGCGGGCGCGCGCATCGTCGTCTTCCCCGATCCCGAGCCCCTCGCGAAGACGATCAACTCGTTCTGGCTCGCGATGCTGCCGATCGGCGTGTTCGTGACCGTCGCCGCGTGGCTGCTCGGGCGATTCATCGCGGGCCAGGCGCTGCGGCCGCTCGCGCAGACGACCGCGTCGCTGCGGCGCTTCGGCGAAGGCGATTTCACGCCGTCGACGATCGAGAGCTCGGCGCGCAACGAGATCGGCGATCTCGCGAGCGCCTACAACGCCGCGGCCGCGCAGGTCGCGAGCGCGTTCGAAGAGCGGCGCGCGGCCGAGATGCAGATGCGGCAATTCGTGACCGATGCGGGCCACGAGCTGCGGACGCCGCTGACCGTCATCATGGGATTCGTCGACGTGCTGCGACGCCGCTCGGAGAGCGATCCGGCGGCGACGCGCATCTACGATACGATGCTCGCCGAGAGCCGGCGGATGCGTTCGCTGATCGAGAAGCTCATCGTCCTCTCGCGGCTCGAACATCCGCAGGCCGCGGAGCGCCGGCCGGTCGATCTCGCGGAGATCGCCGAACGCGTCGCGAGCGCGGTCGGCGCCCGCGGTGAGGATGCGACGCGCCTGCAGCTCTCGAGCACGGGCGCCGCATTCGTGCGCGGCGACGAGAACGAGCTCTACGACGCGGTGAGCAATCTCGTCGAGAACGCGCTCAAATACACGCTCGGGCCCGTGCTCGTGAACGTGCGCCGCGAAAACGGCAGCGTGCTGCTCGACGTCGTCGATCGCGGCCCGGGGATCCCGGAAGACGAGCGGGCGCGCGTCTTCGATCGCTTCTATCGCGGCCGCGGTCGCGAATCGCAGACCGAGGGCTTCGGTCTCGGCCTCGCGATCGCGAAGCGCGCGGTCGAGCGGACGGGCGGCGAGCTCGTGCTCGAGAGCCCGGCGGGCGGCGGCTGCCGGTTCACGATCCGCGCGCCGCGGACGCAGCACGGGGACGGCGGGGCGCGCGCCGTATAGCTCTCGGGTGATTCGGCTCCTCGACGCGATGACGGTCGGACAGATCGCCGCGGGCGAGGTCGTCGAACGGCCGCTCTCGGTCGTCAAGGAACTCGTCGAGAACGCGCTCGACGCGGGCGCGGCGCGGATCTCGGTCGACGTGCGGCGCGGCGGTCTCGACGCGATCGACGTTCGCGACGACGGCGCGGGGATCGCGCGCGCCGATCTCGCGCTCGCCTTCGCGCGTCACGCGACGAGCAAACTGCGGGCCGCGGACGATCTCGAACGTATCGGGACGCTCGGCTTCCGCGGCGAAGGGCTCGCGAGCATCGCGGCCGTCGCGCGCGTGCGCCTCGTCTCGCGGACCGCCGAAAGCGACGTCGGCTACGCGATCGAGGCGCATGCGGGCGAGCTCTCGCAGAGCGAACCCGTCGCGGCGCCGCCGGGCACGCGCGTACTCGTCGAGTCGCTGTTCGCGAACGTTCCGGTGCGCCGCGACTACGTGCGTTCCGCGAGCGCCGAATTCGCACGCATCTCGACGTTCCTCACGACGCTCGCGCTCGGCTATCCGCAGGTCGCGTTCTCGCTCGCGCACGACGGCCGTCCGGCCTTCGCCTTCTCCCCTGGCCGGGCGCTCGAGCAGCGGCTCGCGCACGTTTTCGGCGCGGCCGCCCGGACGCTCGTCGCGCTCGACGGCGGCGAGGGCGAGCGCGACGGCGCGCGCGTGCGCGGTTACGTGAGCCGGCCCGGCCACGATCGCGGCGACCGGCGCATGCAGCTGCTGTTCGTGAACGATCGCCTGCTGCGGTCGACGCTCCTCGCGGGCGCGTGGAACGCGGGCTACGCGACGTACGCGCTCGCCGGCCGGCAGCCGTACGGCGTGCTCTTCCTCGATCTGCCGCCCGATCACGTCGATCCGAACGTCCATCCGAGTAAGAGCGACGTGCGGCTGCGCTATCCCGAGATCGCTCACGCGGCCGTGCGGCGCGCGATCGCCCGGACGCTCGCGCGGGACGCGTCCGCGCGCGTGCGCGCGTCGCTCTCCTTCGCGCCGTCGCCCTCGCCGGGCGAGATCGCGCCCGATGCGTTCGATGCCGATTCGCAATCGGCGCGGCCGGCGGAAACGCACGCGTCGCCGGGCGGCGACGGGAGCGCCGGGGGGCCGCCGATGCCGCTCTTCGAGGAGCCCGCGGCGCTGCGCGTCCTCGCGCAGCTCGATGCGACGTACGTCCTCGCGACGGACGGCCAGGTGGACCTGAACATGCCCGCGCAGACCGCT